>NZ_JCALCL010000010.1:0-211133 GCF_059812325.1 Mycobacterium sp. NGS61 | reverse complement strand
CCTTCGCGCTGCCCTGCAGCCATAACGATAGGAAATTAGCCGGACAACGTACCCATGAACCTCAAATTTTCTGGCATCGTCGGATCAGGTCGGGCAAATCGCGCCGCAGCCCGCCGGGACCGGCTGCGCGAACGCTCTTCAGCAGACTCGCGGGCTCGGGGTGAATACCACCGGCATCGACTCCAGCCCGGACACGAAGTTCGCCGGACGCAGCGGCAACGCCGATTCATCGGCAAGCCGCAGATCGGGTAGCCGCTCGAGCACCCGCGACGTCATCAGCGACAGCTCCAGGCGGGCCAGCTGATTACCCATGCAGAAATGGGTGCCGAATCCGAATGCCAAGTGGCTGTTCGGGTTTCGTCGGATGTCGAAGTTCTCCGGCTGGTCGAACTGCGACTCGTCAAAGTTCGCCGACTCGAAGAGCAGCATGATCTTCTCGCCCGCCCGCATCGAGGTGCCGTGAAATTCCGTGTCACTGGTCAGCGTCCTGCACATGTTCTTCACCGGCGACGTCCAGCGCAGCATCTCCTCGATCGCCCCCGGCAGCAACGACGGGTCGGCGACCAGCGCCTCCCACTGATCGCGATGCCGTACCAGTTGCTCGGTCCCCCCGCTCAGCGTGTGCCGGGTGGTCTCGTCGCCGCCTATCAGGATCAGCAGTGTCTCCATCACGATCTCGTCGTCCGACATCCGCTGACCTTCGACCTCGGCGTTGATCAGGATGGAGTACAGGTCGTCGGTCGGTTCCGCACGGCGCTTACCGATCAGATCCATCGTGAAAGCGGTGTACGCGGCGAAGGCTTCCATCACCGTCTGGAATTCCGCCGACGTCGGGTCGATGTGCGAGCTGAGCCCGCAGACCAGGTCGTCCGACCATTTCAGCAACATCCCGCGGTCCTCGGGCAGTACGCCCAGCATGTCGCCGATCACCGCCATCGGCAGCGGTGCGGCGATGTCCCGGACGAAGTCGCACTCGCCACGCTCGCACACCGCGTCGATCAGGGTGTCGCACAGCTCGCCGATCGATGCTTCTTTGTCCTTCACCCGCTTGCGGGTGAACCCGGCGTTGACCAATTTCCGGCGGATCAGGTGGGCCGGGTCGTCCATGTCGATCATGTAGGGCATGCCGGGCTGATCGGGGCGGATACCGCCGGTGCTGGAGAACAGTTCCGGGTTGCGTTCGGCGTCCAGGATTGCTTGATAGGTGGTGGCTCCGGCCAGTCCGTTGCGATCCCGAAACACCGGCTGATTGGCCCGCATCCAGCGGTAAGCTGCCCGCGCCGCGACGCCGTCGGCATAGAAGTTGCCGTCCGCCAGATCGATGTTCAGGATCGTCTCGGGAATGGTTTCACCCACAACGTCAGTCATCTACAGCCTCCAGTTCGCTACGTCGAGCCCATTACAGTAAGCCCCATGACTGTCTCGCAACACACCATCGCCGGAACCGTGCTCACCATGCCGGTGGTGATCCGCAAGGCCGATCAGCATTCCGCGATGTTCTCGGTCCCCGCCGGCGCCGCGCAGCGTCTGATCGACTACAGCGGCCTGCAGGTCTTCGAATACCTGCCGGGCCGGGCGATTCTGGTGCAGCTGCTGGTCCGCTACCTCGACGGCGATCTCGGCAAGTACCACGAGTACGGCACCGCCTTCCTGGTCAACCGGCCGGGAACGCACGCCAAGGGCTTGCGGGCAATGGCCGATGCCGCCACTTTCATCCATCGCCTGCCGGTCGACCAGGAGTTCACCCTCGAGGCCGGGCGCACCATCTGGGGATATCCAAAGATCATGGCGGACTTCACCGTTCGCGAGGGACGCAAGTTCGACTTCGACGTCAGCGCCGACGGTCAGCTGATCGCCGGGATCGAGTTCAGCCCCGGCCTTCCGCATCCGGCCATGAAAGCGCAGCACCTCACGACGTACTCCCACCTGGACGGGGTCACCCGGGAGACCTCGTCGACAATGCAGACCTCGGGGGTGCGCACCCGCCTCGGCGGCGCCCGGATCAGGCTGGGCGAGCACCCCTACGCCAAGGAGTTGGCATCGCTGGGCCTGCCCAAGCGGGCGTTGATGACGCAGTCGGTGACCAACGTGGAGATGTCGTTCGGCGACGCGCACGCCGTCTGAGCCCATCCCCATCGAGTCAATCTAGAACGCGTTCTAGCGGTACCGCAAGGCCGCCGCTCAGATCAACGCGGCGAGGTCCCGTACCTGCTCAACGCTGCGGGCACCCACCACCATCATGGTGACGCCCGCCGCCTCCCAGGCGCCGATCTGCTTACGCACGTAGTCCAGATCGCCGACGATCATCGCGTCGTCGACGAGCTCGTCCGGGATGGCCTTGCCGGCTTCGTCCTTGCGGTCGGACCGGAACAACCTGGTGACCTCCTCGACCACCTCGGCGTATCCCATCCGGCGATAGACGTCGGCGTGGAAGTTGGTGTCCTCGGCACCCATGCCGCCCATGTAGAGGGCCAGGAACGGCTTGATGCCCTCGAACGCCGCAGCCCGGTCTTCGGTGACGACGATCTGCGCGGTCGCACAGATCTCGAAGTCCGCCCGGGAGCGTCGGGCGCCCGGCCGCGCGAACCCCTCGTCGAGCCACTCGTTGTACATGTCGGCCATGCGCGGCGAGTAGAAGATGGGCAGCCAGCCGTCGCAGATCTCGGCGGCCAGCGCCACGTTCTTGGGCCCCTCGGCCCCCAGCATGATCGGGATGTCGGCGCGCAGCGGGTGGGTGATCGGTTTGAGCGGCTTACCCAAACCTGTTGTGCCGGAACCGGACAGCGGCAGCGGATAGTGCGGACCGGCGCTGGTGACCGCCTCCCTGCGGGCCCACACCTGGCGCACGATGTCGATGTATTCGCGGGTGCGGGCCAGCGGCTTGGGGAAGCGCTGCCCGTACCACCCTTCGACGACTTGGGGTCCGGACACGCCCAGGCCCAGAATGTGCCGGCCGCCGGACAGGTGGTCCAGCGTCAGCGCGGCCATCGCACAGGCCGTCGGGGTGCGCGCGGAAAGCTGGACCACCGAGGTGCCCAGCCGCACCCGTTGCGTCGAGGACCCCCACCACGCCAGCGGCGTGTAGGCGTCCGAACCCCATGCCTCGGCGGTGAACACCGCATCGAACCCGGCTTCTTCGGCCACGGCGACGAGCTCTGCGTGGTTCTCCGGCGGTTGAGCGCCCCAGTAACCGAGTTGCAGTCCGAGCTTCACAGCTTGCCTCCTACGGCCTTGGTAAAGGGCTAGTTGAAACCATTCTTAGAACCTGTTCTACTCGAAGGCGTGACAGCCAGTTCGAGCGGCCCGACCCTGATCGACCACCCTGAGCCGCCTCTCTCCGCACCGTTGACGTTGTCTTTCGACTACACCCGTTCGGTGGGTCCCACGCTCGGTGAGTTCTTCACCGCGCTGCGGGACCGCCGGGTGTTGGGGGTCCGTGGCTCCGACGGCCGGGTTCATGTGCCGCCGGCGGAATACGACCCCGTCACCTACGAACCGCTGCGCGAGATGGTACCCGTGGCCAGCGTCGGCACCGTGGTGTCCTGGACGTGGCAACCCGAGCCGCTCGGCGGGGAGCCGCTGGACCGACCGTTCGCCTGGGCGCTGATCAAGCTCGACGGCGCGGACACCCCGCTGCTGCACGCGATTGATGTCGGAGCCGCGGGTCCTTCGTCCATCAAGACCGGTGACCGGGTGCACGTGCACTGGGCCGAGCAGACCGTGGGTGCCATCACCGACATCGCCTACTTCGTGCCCGGCGAAGACACCGAGCCCGAAGGCGAGCCGTCCGAACAGGATCCGGTCACCATGATCGTCACGCCCGTCTCGCTGACCATCCAGCACACCGCGTCGCACGAGGAAAGCGCCTACCTGCGGGCCATTGCCGAGGGCAAGCTGCTGGGCGCCAAGACCGGCGAAAACGGAAAGGTCTACTTCCCCCCGCATGGCGCCGACCCGGCCACCGGCCTGCCCACCACCGATTTCGTCGAACTGCCGGACAAGGGCACGGTGACGACGTTCGCGATCATCAACATCCCGTTCCAGGGTCAGCGCATCAAACCGCCCTACGTGGCGGCCTACGTGCTGCTCGACGGCGCCGACATCCCGTTCCTGCACCTGGTCGCCGACGTCGACGCGCACGAAGTCCGGATGGGCATGCGGGTGGAGGCGGTGTGGCGTCCTCGCGAAGAGTGGGGCTTCGGCATCGACAACATCGAGTTCTTCCGGCCGACCGGCGAACCGGACGCCGACTACGACACCTACAAACACCACCTGTAAAGGGCTTACTCACACCATGAGCACTCGCAATGTCGCGGTGGTCGGCTTCGCTCACGCGCCGCATGTACGCCGTACCGACGGCACCACCAACGGCGTCGAAATGCTGATGCCGTGCTTCGCCCAGCTCTACGGCGACCTCGGCATCACCAAGTCCGATATCGGATTCTGGTGTTCGGGGTCGTCGGATTACCTTGCTGGACGGGCATTTTCGTTCATCTCCGCGATCGACTCGATCGGCGCGGTGCCGCCGATAAACGAATCCCACGTGGAGATGGACGCCGCCTGGGCGCTGTACGAGGCTTACATCAAGATCCTCACCGGTGAGGTCGACACCGCGCTGGTGTACGGGTTCGGCAAGTCGTCGGCCGGCATCCTGCGCCAGATCCTGTCGCGCCAGACCGACCCCTACACCGTGGCGCCGTTGTGGGCGGACTCGGTGTCGATGGCCGGACTGCAGGCGCGCATCGGACTGGACTCCGGCAAGTGGACGCACGAGCAGATGGCGCAGGTCGCCCTCGACTCGTTCGCGCGGTCGGAACGGACCGACTCCGAGCAGCCGGCCGACAGCATCGACGAACTGCTGGCCCGGCCGTTCTTCAACGATCCGTTGCGACGCCACGACATCGCGCCGATCACCGACGGTGCGGCAGCGATCGTGCTCGCGGCCGACGACCGGGCGCGCGAACTACGCGAAAAGCCGGCCTGGATAACGGGAATCGAACACCGCATCGATACCCCCGCGTTGGGTCTGCGCGACCTGACCATCTCGTCGTCCACCGCGGCTTCGGCGAAGGCGGCCACCGGTGGTGACACCGGCATCGACGTTGCCGAGATCTGCGCGCCGTTCACCCACCAGCACCTGATCCTCGCCGAGGCGATCGGCCTGAGGGAGTCGACGAAGGTCAACCCGTCCGGCGGCGCACTGGCCGCCAACCCGATGTTCGTCGCCGGCCTGGAACGCATCGGTTTTGCCGCACAACACATCTGGGACGGCTCGGCGGGACGGGTGCTGGCACACGCCACCAGCGGCCCTGCGCTGCAACAGAACCTGGTCGCGGTCATGGAAGGGAAGAACTGATGGCTGGCGCAGGAGCGAACCTCGCCGCGGTGCTCGGCACCGGACAGACCAAATACGTGGCGAAACGCAAAGACGTTTCGATGAACGGGCTGGTGCGCGAAGCCATCGACCGGGCGTTGGCGGACTCCGGGTCCACTTTCGACGACATCGACGCTGTCGTCGTCGGTAAGGCGCCGGACTTCTTCGAGGGCGTTATGATGCCCGAACTGTTCATGGCCGACGCCGTAGGAGCGACCGGCAAGCCGTTGATCCGCGTGCACACTGCAGGTTCGGTAGGCGGATCCACCGGCATCGTCGCGGCCAGCCTGGTGCAATCGGGCAAGTATCGCCGGGTGCTGGCGATGGCCTGGGAGAAGCAGTCGGAGTCGAATGCCATGTGGGCGTTGTCGATTCCGATCCCGTTCATCAAGCCGGTGGGTGCCGGCGCCGGTGGCTATTTCGCCCCGCACGTGCGGTCCTACATCCGCCGCTCCGGTGCCCCGCTCAACATCGGTGCCATCGTCGCCGTGAAGGACCGACTCAACGGCGCCAAGAATCCGTTGGCGCACCTGCACCAACCCGACATCACCGTGGAGAAGGTGATGCAGTCCCCCATGCTGTGGGACCCGATCCGTTTCGACGAGACCTGCCCGTCGTCCGACGGCGCCTGCGCTGTGGTGATCGGTAACGAGGAGATCGCCGATGCCCGGCTGGCAGAGGGGAACCCGGTGGCCTGGATTCACGCCACCGCGCTGCGCACCGAGCCGCTGCAGTTCTCCGGACGCGACCAGGTCAGTCCGCAGGCGAGCCGGGACGCCGCGGCCGCGCTGTGGAAGGCGGCCGGCATCACCAGTCCCATCGACGAGATCGACGCCGCCGAGATCTACGTTCCGTTCTCCTGGTTCGAGCCGATGTGGTTGGAGAGTCTGGGCTTTGCCCCCGAGGGTGAGGGCTGGAAGCTGACCGAAGCCGGCGAGACCGCGATCGGTGGACGGTTGCCGGTCAACCCGTCGGGCGGGGTGTTGTCGTCCAACCCGATCGGCGCGTCGGGCCTGATCCGCTTCGCGGAGTCCGCGATACAGGTGATGGGCAAGGGTGGGGACCATCAGGTGCCGAATGCGCGTAAGGCGTTGGGCCACGCCTACGGCGGGGGTTCGCAGTACTACTCGATGTGGGTGGTCGGATGCGACAAGCCGGAACAGGCCGGCGCATGAAATACACCCTCAGCATCGCGTTCAGCCCGATCGACCAGCTGACCGAACTCGCCAAAACCGCAGAGGAAGTCGGCTTCGACGCGATCGCGCTGCCGGATTCGATCTTCTACTTCGAGAAGCAGTCCGTCGACTATCCCTACACCGCCGACGGCAAGCGGATGTTCGACGAGAACTCCCCCTGGGTCGACCCGCTGATCCTGGCGGGCACCATGGGCGCGGTCACCTCGAAACTGCGGTTCTACACCAACGTGATGAAGTTGGGGTCACGCAACCCGTTGCTGCTGGCCCGCCAGGTCGGCTCGGTGGCCAACCTGACCAACAACCGGTTCGGATTCGGTGTCGGAATCGGCTGGGCGCCCGAAGAATTCGAATGGTGCGGGGTACCGTACGCGCGTCGCGGCAAGCGGGTCGACGAGATGATCGACGTGATCAAGCTGGTACTCGCCGGTGGCATGGTCGAATTCCACGGCGAGTTCTACGATTTCGACCGTCTGCAGATGAGTCCGGCGCCCAGTGAGCCGGTGCCCTTCTACGTCGGCGGGCACACCGACGTGGCACTCAAGCGGGCGGTGCGCGTCGGCGACGGCTGGACCAGCGCGATGATGACGCACGCGCAACTGGACGAAACCATCGGCAAGCTCAAGGCGCTGCTCGCCGAAAACGGCCGTGCGGAAGACCCTTTCGAGTACCAGGCCGTGTGCATGGACAAGTTCGGCGTGGACGGCCACCGCGAGCTCGCCGACATCGGGGTGACCGACTACATCACCATTCCCTGGGTTTTCGACGGCCTGAGCTTCGATGCGCCGCTGGACAAGAAGCAGGATTCGATGAAGCGGTTCGCCGACACCTACATCCACTCGGGTTGGCAGGACGCGTGACTCATCCGGCGCACGAGGCCGGCCGGCGCTCCCGCGAGGCGGTCGGCGCGCGCGACAAGGAGGCCTGGCTGGCGGTATTCGCCGACGACGCGATTGTCGAAGACCCTATCGGGCCATCGCATTTCGACCCTGAGGGCAAGGGGCATCGCGGCAAGGAGGCGATCTCGCGGTTCTGGGATCTGGCCATCGCGCCCACCGACAAGATCGAGTTCTTCTTCCAAGACAGCTATCAATGCGGAAATGAGGAAGCGAACGTCGGGCACATCCTGATCACTGCGGGCGGTTACCAGGTCACCGCCCAGGGCGTGTTCACCTACCGGGCCGACGATCAGGGGCAGCTGCTGGCGCTGCGCGCCTACTGGGAGTTGGACCAGGCGACCGCGTCCGCTCGCCCAGTCTCCAGCTGAGTGTGAATCACACGACACAACACGGCGATTCTGCGTCGCCGACTTCACTTTCGCTGTGGTGAAGTCGAATATGGACCAGCTACGCATCGTGTCAGTTTCCCTCCCTTTCTGTCAGCAAGGGGCTAAAGTCCGTTGGGCTTCCATTCGCACGGGTCAGGTGTCGCCGGCAACAAGCGTGCGATGAGCTAACTCTGGGTTCCGTCGGGCGGGATGCGCAGAGCCACGATCAGGGCCGCGTGTAAATCTCGCGACCACAGAGTTTGAGGGAGCCAAATGTCGTTTGTCATTGCAACACCTGACTTGGTGGCGGCTGCGGCTGATAATTTGGCCGGGATCGGGACGGCCGTTCAGACGGCAAACCGGACGGCGTCGGTCGCGACGACGCGGCTGGTGGCTGCCGCCGGTGATGAGGTGTCGGCGGCCATCGCGGCCCTGTTCGCGGCGCACGGCGAGGAATATCAGGCCTTCAGTGCGCAGGCGACGGCGTTCCACGATCAGTTCCTGCAGACCCTCGCGAGCGCCGGCAAGGCGTATGCCACAGCCGAAACCAGCGGCATTGATGCGCTGCTGCTCGAGGTAGTCAATGCGCCGACACAGACATTGCTGGGACGCGCGCTGATCGGCAATGGCGCCGACGCGACCGTCCCGGGCGGCCGGGGCGGCGACGGCGGGCTGTTGTGGGGCAACGGCGGCAATGGGGCCGCTGGCGCGGCTGGTCAAAGCGGCGGAGCAGGTGGCTCGGCGGGTTTGGTCGGCACGGGCGGGGCCGGCGGGGCCGGCGGTGCCGGACAGGCCGGTGCGGCCGGTGCACCGGGGATGGCCGGCGCCAATGGTGGCGCGGGTGGCGCCGGTGGATTGTTCTTCGGTCAGGGCGGAGCCGGCGGGATCGGTGGCGGAGGCGGCGAAGGCGGGGCGGGCGCGTCGGCCGTAGCGGGTAGCGGTGCGGCCGGTGCTACGGGCGGGGTCGGCGGGGTCGGCGGCCAAGGGGGTGCCGGCGGAGCACGCGGACTGCTGTTCGGCCAGGGCGGTAGCGGCGGTCTGGGCGGTCACGGAGGTCTGGGCGGCAACGGCGGAGACGGTGCCTCGGCTAGCGGCGCCGCGGGCGGTGATGGCGGAGCCGGTGGTGCCGGCGGTGCGGCCGGTGCCGGTGGCGCCGCTGGGGCTGGCGGCGTGGCGGGCGCATCGGGTAACGGTGGGCACGGTGGTGACGGCGGCAATGGAGCTATCGGCGCGAACAACACCGACATACCGACCAAGGGCAACGGCGGTTCGGGCTTTGCTGGGGGGTCGGGCGGGGCTGGCGGCGCGGGCGGGAACAGCGGTGCCGGCGGTATCAACGGCAGCGGCGGGCTCGGCGGCAATGGCGCCGCCGGCGGGCGCGCGGCCGACGGCTCCGCTGGCGCATTGACCGGCGGCGACGGCGGCACCGGCGGTCGCGGCGGCAACGCCGGCGCCGGCGGTGCCGTCGGCACCGGAGGCACCGGAGGTACCACCGGCCCCTCAGGTACCGGTGGTACCGGAGGCCGAGGCGGCGACGGTGGCTCTGTGTTCACCTCCGGTTCGAGCAACGTCGTGGGAGGTAACGGCGGCTCGGGCGGCGCCGCAGGCACCGGCGGGAACGGTGGTAACGGCGGCAACGGCGGCGACGCCCGGACCGACGGGTCGGGCAGCGCCACCGGCGGTAACGGCGCCGCGGGCACCGACGGGGCCACCGGCGGCAACGGCGGCAACGGCGGCAGCGCTGAGACCTCCGGGTCCGGGCAGGTCACTGCCGGTGCCGGCGGGGTGGGCGGGCACGGCAGCGCCGGGCGCGGCGGCAACGGCGGAAACGGCGGCTCCGAATACGTCTACTCCGAATCGAAGCAGCACGCGGTGGGCGCCAACGGTGCGGCGGGCGGCACCGGCACCACCGGCGGCGGCAACGGCGGCAACGGCGGCAACGCCCAGACCAACGGGCCGGGCAGCGCCACCGGCGGTGCCGGCGCCGCGGGCACCGCAGGGGCCACCGGCGGCAACGGCGGCGACGGGGGGAACGCCAGGACCACCGGGTCCGGGCAGGTCTTTGCCGGTGCCGGCGGGGTGGGCGGTGACGGCAACGCCGGGCGCGGCGGCAACGGCGGCAATGGCGGCTCCGAAACCGTCTCCAACACCGGTTCGGCGCAGAACGTGGTGGGCGCCGACGGTGCGGCGGGCGGCAAGGGCACCACCGGCGGCGGCAACGGCGGTAACGGCGGCAACGCCGCGACCGACGGGTCGGGCAGCGCCACCGGCGGCAACGGCGCCGCGGGCACTAACGGGGCCACCGGCGGCAACGGCGGCAACGGCGGCACCGCCCAGACCTCCGGGTCCGGGCAGGTCAAAGCCGGTGCCGGCGGCGTGGGCGGGCACGGCAGCGCCGGGCGCGGCGGCAACGGCGGCAACGGCGGCTCCGAATACGCGTTGGCCACCGATTCGAAGCAGAACGTCACGGGTGCCGACGGTGCGGCGGGTGGTACCGGCACCACCGGTGGCGGCAACGGCGGCAGCGGCGGCGATGGGGCGACCAACGGGTCGGGCCGCGCCACCGGCGGCAACGGTGCCGCGGGCACCGCCGGGGCCACCGGCGGTAACGGCGGCAACGGCGGCTCGTCGATCTCGGTGTCCGGGCAGGTCGCTGCCGGTGCGGGCGGGGTGGGCGGTGAGGGCAGCGCCGGGCGCGGCGGCAACGGCGGCAACGGCGGCAGCGTATTACTCGCCGACCCCAGGTCGGCGCAGAACGTGGTGGGCGCCGACGGTGCGGCGGGCGGCAAGGGCACCACCGGCGGCGGCAACGGTGGCAACGGCGGCGATGCCTCGACCTTCGGGTCGGGCAGCGCCACCGGCGGCAACGGCGCCGCGGGCACTAACGGGGCCACCGGCGGCAATGGCGGCAACGGCGGCAACGCCACGACCGATGGGTCCGGGCAGGTCACTGCCGGAGCCGGCGGTGCGGGCGGTCACGGCAGCGCCGGGCGCGGCGGCAACGGCGGCAACGGCGGTTCCGAAACCGTCTACTCCGGGTCGGCGCAGGACGTGGTGGGCGCCAGCGGTGCGGCGGGTGGCACCGGTACCACCGGCGGCGGCAACGGCGGCAGCGGCGGCAACGCCCAGACCTCCGGGTCGGGCAACGCCATCGGCGGCAACGGCGCCGCGGGCACCAGCGGGGCCACCGGCGGCAACGGCGGCAACGGTGGCAACGCCGCGACCGCCGGGTCCGGGCAGGCCACTGCCGGTGGCGGCGGGGTGGGCGGTGAGGGCAGCGCCGGGCGCGGCGGCAACGGCGGCGACGGCGGCGACGCGACCATCATCAATTCAGCGTCCACCGCCACGGCGACCGCCGGCGGTGGAGGAAACGGCGGTGCAGGGAACGGCGGCGCAGGTGGCGATGGGGGTGACGGCGGGAATGCGACCACCGATTCTGTTTTCGGCAACGCCATCGGCGGCAGCGGCGGATCGGCGGGCCGCGGAACACCCCCCGGCACACCCGGCACCCACGGAACCCCGTAGATCCACCCCGTCAGATGCCGATGACCGACGTCGTAGCAGCGCCCACGCACTTACAGGTGTGTTCGTCGTTGGCCTCGTTGCCGAACCCGAATCACAAAACCGGCTCGATCCCCGCGATGTGCCGCTGCGCGAGGTCCCGGTAGGCCTGCGGATTCACGTTCACCCATAGCTCCGCGCCGGTCCCCTCGATCGGCCCCTTCACCTTGGCGGGCGCACCCACCACCATCATCCCGGCCGGAATCTGCGTGCCCCCGACCACCAGCGCACCCGCCGCCACCATGCACCGCGCGCCGATCACCGCGCCGTCCAGCACCGTGGCGTGGTTGGCGATCAGCGCCTCGGACCCGATGTGGGCGCCGTGGATCACGCACAGATGCGCGACCGTCGCCCCCGGACCGATGTCGACGGGGATTCCGGGCGGGGCGTGCAGCACCGACCCGTCCTGCACGTTGGCGCCCTCCCGGATCACCACCGGGGCATAGTCGCCGCGCAGCACAGCGTTGTACCAAACGGACGCGCCGGCCTGCACGGTGACGTCGCCGATCAGCGTCGCGGTAGGTGCCACAAATGCGGTCGGATCGACGCGCGGCGAGCGACCTTCGAAAGAGAACAACGGCATCAATTACATATACCGTAACGCGCATATACCGTGGTTAGCCTCACCGTCGTTGCGCACCTCCGCCCCAAAACTGTAACGTGTTCTAGTTAGCAGCCCCTTTTTTGCGATACAACCGCGGAGGTAACAGGGTGAGTACCGACACAAGCCACGTCGGTGTCCGGGAAATCGACCCCGGCGCCTTGCCGACCAGGTATGCCCGCGGCTGGCACTGCCTGGGCGTCGCGAAAGACTTTCAGGACGGCAAACCGCACTCGGTGCAGGCGTTCGGCACCAAACTAGTGGTGTTCGCCGACTCTCACGGTGACATCAAGGTGCTCGACGGCTACTGCCGGCACATGGGTGGCGACCTGTCCGAGGGCACCATCAAGGGCGACGAGGTCGCCTGCCCGTTCCACGACTGGCGCTGGGGTGGCGACGGCCGCTGCAAGCTGGTGCCGTACGCCAAACGCACCCCCAAGACGGCGCGCACCCGGGCGTGGACCACTGATGTCCGCAGCGGTCTGCTGTTCGTGTGGCACGACCACGAAGGCAACCCGCCGGACCCTGCGGTCCGGATTCCGGAGTTGGCCGAGGCGGCCAGCGACGAGTGGACCGAGTGGCGGTGGAACAGCATCCTCATTGAAGGGTCGAACTGCCGCGACATCATCGACAACGTCACTGACATGGCGCACTTCTTCTACATCCACTTCGGGTTGCCGACGTACTTCAAGAACGTCTTCGAAGGCCACATCGCTTCGCAGTACCTGCACAACGTCGGCCGGCCTGACGTCGACGATCTGGGCACCACTTACGGTGAGGCGCATCTGGATTCGGAGGCTTCGTATTTCGGCCCGTCGTTCATGATCAACTGGCTGCACAACAGTTACGGCGGTTACAAGGCCGAGTCGATCCTCATCAACTGCCACTACCCGGTCACTCAGAACTCGTTCGTGCTGCAGTGGGGCGTGATCGTCGAGAAGCCCAAGGGCATGGACGAGAAGATGACCGACAAGCTGTCCCGGGTCTTCACCGACGGCGTGAGCAAGGGCTTCCTGCAGGACGTGGAGATCTGGAAGCACAAGACGCGCATCGACAACCCCTTGCTGGTCGAGGAAGACGGCGCCGTCTATCAGCTGCGCCGCTGGTATCAGCAGTTCTACGTCGACGTGGCCGACATCCAGCCGGAAATGGTGGAGCGCTTCGAGATCGAGGTCGACACCACCCGCGCCAACGAGTTCTGGAACGCCGAGGTTGCGGACAACCTGAAGGCACGCGACGCCGAGCCGGCCGCCGACGACGTACCTGCGCAGCAACACTGAAGTCGTGGCCGACGACCAGGACGTACCCGACGTCGACCGGCTGGCCCGGTCGATGCTGGCCCTGCACGGCGATCACCATGATCATGACGACGCACCGTCGCACAATGGCCGTAGCGGTTCCGGAACGTGGTCCAAGTCAAGGGATTTCACCAATGACCCGGAGCGCGCCGCCTCGGTGGCCGAAGCCAGCCGCGTCGACCGGGACCGCTACCTGAGCGCAGGGTTACGGCCGGTGGACTGCCGGTTCTGCCACGTCACGGTGACGGTGCGGCGGCTCGGACCGGGACACACTGCGGTGCAATGGAATACCGAGGCCGCTCAGCGCTGTGCGCACTTTGCCGAGGTGCGCGCCGGGGGCGGCGACACCGCACGCACCAGGGCCTGTCCGCGGCTATCCGACAGCATCGAGCACGCGGTGGCCGAGGGCATTCTCGAGCACGAAGCGGCCGACTGAGACGCGCGACTCAGTCGCGCGGGTTAGCCACGCGGTCACATCCGTCACGCCAGCCCCACGGCCGGGATGCTCACGCGACTGCCCGCCTCACCGCGACTTTCCCACCTATCAGCGACTTTGGCCGCGCAGTGCATTGTCGCTGCTGGTGGGCAAGTCGTTCGCAGCCGGGCACGCTCACAGGCCGGCGAACCGCTCCTTCACCGCTTCGGCGGTCAGCCCGTAATCGGCCAGCGAATACCGGTGTTTCGGCGCCCGATCACCTTGCTGGCTCGCGGCGTGACTGGCTTCCATCGCCTGCCGGGCCTCGTCTGTCAGGGCGATACCGAAGTGCCGGTAGATGTCGGCCACCGTGCCCAGTGGGTCGGCGATCAATTCCTGATAGTCGACGTCGTAGAACTGCGCCGAATCATATTTGGCGCGCGCAGCATTGAACCGTTCCAGCCCGCGCGACCAGGTCTCCATCGAGTCGGCCCCGATCTGGGCCCCGGTATACGTGGTGGACCATCCCTCGGCGGTGTGCTGGGCCAGCGAGCACATCGACGCCATGATCGTCTCGACCGGTCGGTGCGTCTGGATCACCAGCGCGTCAGGATAAGTCGCCATCAGCGCGTCCAGCGCAAACAGATGACTCGGATTCTTCAGCACCCAACGCTTGTCCGTGTCGTTCATGCCGATCAATTGAAGGTTGCGCTTGTGCCGCTGGTACGACGGCGTCCAATCCTGTTCGGACAGCCACCTCGCGTAAGTCGGCAGGTGGGCAAGGGTCTCATAGGACACCGAGTGCAGCGACTGCCGCAGCAACTGCCAGCACTCCTCGAGCTCGTAGGCCGCCATGAAGTGCAGGCCGGTGTAACCGGGGTTCTCCGCATGGTGCTGGTTTAACTGGTCATCAAGCCTGCGGTACAACGGATTCGAGTCCCAGGTGTCGCGCGGCGGGCGGGGCTGCGGGAACTCCGCCAGCCACATGTGCAGACCCTGGTGCGCCGGATCGGCGCCCAGCAGCCGGTGCAGCGCCGTCGTCCCGGTGCGCACCAATCCGGTCACGAAAATCGGCCGCTCGATCACGACGTCCGCGTATCCCGGATGCTGTTTCCACGCCGATTCGGACAGCAGCCTGGCCACCAGCGCGCCGCGCAGGAAGAACCTGTTCATCTTGCTGCCCAACACCGTCAGGCCGGCTTCGGTCCGATACGAGTCGAGCAACACCGTCAGCGCTTCGCGGTAGTTGTCGTCGTCAGAGCCGAAATCATCCAACCCGGTGAGTTTGGTTGCCGACGCGTGCAATTCGTCGACCGTCGCAATGTCAGTTCGCTCGGCCATTACGTGTGATACTCCCCGCAGTTGACGTCCAGGGTCTGTCCGGTGATGCCACTGGACAGATCGCTGGCCATGAACAGGATCGCCGACGCCACCTCGTCCTCGGTGGGCAACCGTTTGAGGTCGGAGTTGGCCGCGGTGGCCTGATAGATCTGCTCGGCGGTGGTGCCGTACTTGCCCGCCTGGTGATTGAAATAACCCTGCAGGGTGTCACCCCAGATATAGCCAGGTGCAACGGAATTGACGCGGATACCCTGCTCACCGAGTTCTGTCGCCAGGGACTGCGACATCGACAGCAGGGCCGACTTGGCCATCTTGTACGCCCCGTATTTGGCCTGCGAGTGCCGGATCACCATGGAGTTGACGTTGACCACGGAGCCATGCGACTCCGCGAGCGCCGGAGTGAAGCCCTGAATGAGCCGCAACGCACCCAGCGCACTGAGTTCGATCGCATCTCGGATGTGCTGAAACGTGGTGCCGGCCAGCGGTTTCATCGACGGCACCCGGAACGCGTTGTTGACCAGCACGTCGACCTTGCCGAATGCCTCCAGCGAGGCGTCAACGAGGTTGCTCACCTGTTCGTCGTCGGTGATGTCGGTGCGTACCGCAACCGCTTTGCGGCCGATATCGACGACCTGCTTGGCGACATCGTCCAACCGGTCGGCACTGCGGGCCGCCAGCACCAGGTCGGCCCCGTCGAGGGCACATCGGCGCGCCAGCGTGGTTCCCAGACCGGGGCCGACCCCGCTGATCACCACTACCTTGCCGTCGAGCAGATCGGTCATCCAAGCATCCTTGCCGCTATTTGTTGCTGCCGCAGCGCGATTCGCGCCCGCCAGTTTTCCTCGGAAATCTTGTTGTGGTCGAAGTACGGCAGCGCGGCCGGCACGTTGTCGACGTCCACCAGTTCGACGGCGGGACCGTCGGCGTCGGTGAGCTGCCTGGACACCCGCTGCCAGCGGAACTGCAGGAATCCGCGCCGATGTCCCAGCGTCTCAACCCAATTGGTGACCCCGGGGTTGTGGTCACTGACCACTATGCGCACCTTGCCGTCCGGATCGGCTTGAGCCTGAGTGTTGTTCAATGAAGTCTGGTGATTGATGTAGTCCAGCGAGATGTACCACAGGCTGCCCAGCTGGAAGCCCAGGTACGGCGCGTCACTGACCGGCACTGTGATCACCAGCGCCTGATCGGGCCGTAAGTCGAAGTGGCCCACCGACGAGTACTGCGTCGCCAGTCCGCCGGGGGTCAGCCGGGGCGGCACCATGGTGTTGACCGGTATGTCGAGATAGAACCACTGCGGGAACTGCAGCCACGTCTTGACGCGATTCACCAGCTGTTTTCCGGCTGTGGCGTAACGCTTTTCGATCGTTTGACGGGTGAGCGGGGGCGGTGCGGTGCCGGCGGTGTCGAGCCGCTCGATGGTCAGCGTGCCGCGTCGCGCCGACCAGTCGCCATACACTTCGCGCATCACCAGCTGGCCGGGACTGGTCGGGCGCACCCGCCACTCGAAGGTGCCGTCCGGCGCGATGTCGAGTTCCCGGTCGTCGAACGCGGCCTGGCTGGCAGGCACGTTGTCGTCGGTGTACTCGCCGCCGAGCAACTGGAAGCTCAGATCGGTAGTGGTACCGCGCACACCCCGGACCACGTAGTCGCGATCGGCATGCACGCGGGTGCCGAAGTACAGGGTGTCGGGATTGTCCAGGGCCATCTTGGTGAACGGCCCGGTGCCCGACTGCAGGAACGGGTGGTCACGCTCGTAGTCGAAGGCCAGATGCAGACAACCGGACACACATCCGGCCAGGTATTGCAGCCCCTCGAGGAGGTCGGCTTCGGTCTCGATGAACGGGGCGGCGGCGACCAACCTCTCGGCTTCGGCGATCGCCTCGGTCAGTTGGTCGGAGACAAGGGGTGCGGACACGGCTCTGACGCTAGAACGTGTTCCTGTTTTGAGTCAACCGCTAACATTTCCGCGCGTCGCAGACGCGGAGGGCCGACGAATCCCGCTCACCTCACGAGGTGCACTGATTGGCCAGCGTGATCAGCGCCTGCCGCACATCGGGGTGCCGGTTGAGGTAGTCGTTGAGGTCCGTGCCCGACCCGGCCCGGGCCTGTAGTTGGGCTCTGACGTCGGGGTGGCGGTCCAAGTAGCCGTTCACCTGCTCCCCCGCGGTCTGTCCCACGGTGGTGTTGCAGGGATCTGCGTTGGCCACCGGCATCGCGATCAGTGCCGAGGCGCAAGCACCCAGCAGGCCGCCAACGAGCAGGCGGGAAATCCTCGAAGTCACGATCATCGGAAGTCTCCTTCACGAGGCGAAACGGTGCAGTCGAGAGTACCCACGCAAGTTAGGCACAAGCTGAGGAATTCGAGCTGCTCAGCGCGCCCGCGCCGACCTCGGAGCGGGCTCTAGCTGCGTGCCGCTTCCTGCTCGCGCTTGATCTCCAGCGCGATGTCGATCAACTGGTCCTCCTGACCGCCGATCAGTTTGCGCTGTCCGGCCCGGTGCAGCAGTTCGTGCGCCGGGACGCCGTACCGCTCCCCTTGCCGTACGGCGTGCTTGAGGAAGCTGGAGTAGACGCCGGAATACCCCATGATCAGCGCGTTGCGGTCCAACAGGCACTCGGCCGGCATGGCGGGACGCACCACGTCCTCGGCGGCGTCGGCGATGTCGAAGAAGTCGATGCCGGTCTTCACACCGATCTTGTCGAAGACGCCGATCAGCGCCTCGACCGGGGCGTTGCCCGCGCCGGCACCGAACCGGCGCACGCTGCCGTCGATCTGCTTGGCACCGGCGCGTACGGCTTCCACCGAGTTGGCCACTCCGAGCCCGAGGTTCTCGTGGCCGTGGAAACCCACCTGGGCGTCGTCGCCGAGCTCGGCGACGAGGGCGGCCACCCGGTCGGCGACACCGTCGAGCACCAGCGCGCCGGCGGAGTCGACGACGTAAACACACTGACAGCCGGCGTCAGCCATGATTCGGGCCTGCGCGGCCAGCTTCTCCGGCGGGATGGTGTGCGCCATCATCAGGAATCCCACTGTTTCCAGACCCAGTTCGCGCGCCAGCCCGAAGTGCTGAATCGACACGTCGGCCTCTGTGCAGTGGGTGGCGATCCGGCAGATGGACCCGCCGTTGTCCTGGGCCTCCTTGATGTCCTCCTTGGTGCCCACCCCGGGCAGCATCAGGAAGGCGATCTTGGCATCCCGGGCGGTTTCGGCGGCGAGCTTGATCAGCTCCTGCTCGGGTGTCTTGGAAAAGCCGTAGTTGAACGACGAGCCGCCCAGGCCGTCGCCGTGCGTCACTTCGATCACCGGCACCCCGGCGGCGTCGATCGCCGTCACGATCGCCTGCACCTCGTCCTTGGTGAACTGGTGACGCTTGTGGTGCGACCCGTCCCGCAGCGACGTGTCGGTCATCCGGACGTCCCAGACCGGGTTGAAGAAGATGTCGGTCGTCATCGTGCGCCTCCTTGCACGGCCAGCGTCTCCTTGGCGATCTCCTCGCCGACTTTCGTCGCTGCCGCGGTCATGATGTCGAGGTTGCCGGCGTAGGGCGGCAGGTAGTCCCCGGCGCCTTCTACCTCCACGAACGTGGTGACCACGTGATTGCCGCCGTTGACCACCGAGGGCTCATCGAATTGCGGCTCGTTGAGCAGGCGGTAGCCGGGCACGTAAGTCTGCACTTCGGCGACCACGTCGTGGATGGACTTGGCGATCGCATCACGGTCGGCGTCCTCGGGGATGGCGCAGAAGATGGTGTCGCGCATGATCATCGGCGGATCGGCCGGGTTCAGGATGATGATGGCCTTGCCGCGAGCGGCGCCACCGATGGTCTGCACCCCGCGCGACGTGGTCTTGGTGAACTCGTCGATGTTGGCCCGCGTTCCGGGGCCTGCGGACACCGACGCCACCGACGCCACGATCTCGGCGTACGGAACATCGACCACTCTGGACACCGCGTGCACGATCGGGATCGTGGCCTGTCCGCCACAGGTGATCATGTTGACGTTGGGGGCGTCCAGGTGCGCGCGCAGGTTCGCGGGCGGGATCACCGCAGGGCCCACCGCGGCCGGAGTCAGATCGATGGCACGGATACCGGCGGCCTCGTACTTGGGAGCGGCGTCGCGGTGCACGTAGGCGCTGGTCGCCTCGAACACCAGGTCGGGTTTCTCGGACTGCTCCAGCAGCCAGTCCGCACCTTTGTGGCTGGTCTCCAGACCCAGCTTGCGGGCCCGGGCCAAGCCTTCGCTGTCCGGGTCGATGCCGACCATCCAGCGCGGCTCCAGCCAGTCCGATCGCAGCAGCTTGTAGAGCAGGTCGGTGCTGATGTTCCCCGACCCGACGATGGCGACACTCGCCTTACCAGGCATGTTGCTCCTCTACTAACTTGTCGCGATCCGGCGGCTGCGATCGCTCGCTACTGAAATGTAAGACGGACCGCACCCAGACCCGCGAAGTCGGCGACGAATTCGTCGCCACCTCGCACGTCAACCGCTACGGTGCACGATCCCGGCAACACGATGTCACCCTTTCTCAACCGCACCCCGAAACTTTCCACCTTGCGGGCCAACCAGGCCACTGCTGTGGCGGGATTGCCCAGCACGGCGTCGCTGCGCCCCTGCGCGATCAACTCCCCGCTGCGGGTCAGCTTCGCGTCGATCCCGGTGATGTCGATGTCGTTCGGCCCCACGCGCGCTTCACCCAGCACGAAGCCGGCTGAGGAGGCGTTGTCGGCGATGGTGTCGCACAGCGCGATCTTCCAGTCCCTGATCCTGGTGTCGATCAACTCGATCGCCGGGGCGACGGCTTCGGTGGCAGCCAGCACGTCGTCCTCGGTGCAGCCTGCGCCCGGCAGGTCCTCGCCCAAGATGAACCCGACCTCGACTTCCACCCGCGGCAGCAGATAACGACTCGTCTGCACCGGCGTCGACTCGAACACTTCCATCTCGTCGAGCAGATGACCGTAATCGGGTTCGTCGACGCCCATCATCTGCTGCATCACCTTCGAGGAAAGGCCGACCTTGTGCCCCACCACGCGGGCGCCTTCGGCCACCCGTTGGCGGATGTTGATCAGCTGGATCTCGTAGGCGTCGACGACGTCGATATCGGGGTATGCGGCGGTCAACGGGGCGATGCCGCGGCGGCTTCGTTCCGCCTCCGCCAGGTCGGCAGCGAGCTCGTCGCGGGTGGCCACATCGAGCATTTACCGAATTCCCTTCGCGCTTGTGACCGGGCCAGTAGCGCCCGACCCGGGCAATTCTATAACGTGTTCTACATGACCGCACAGGAGTACGACGTCGTCGTGGTCGGCAGCGGCGCCGCCGGCATGGTAGCTGCCCTGACCGCCGCCCACCGCGGCCTCTCGACAGTAGTCGTCGAGAAGGCTGCGCACTTCGGTGGCTCCACCGCCCGCTCCGGCGGTGGCGTGTGGATCCCCAACAACGAAGTGCTCAAGCGCGACGGAGTCAAGGACACACCCGAAGCCGCCCGCACCTACCTGCACGGCATCGTCGGCGACAAGTCGGTGAGCGGGGTCGAACCCGAACGCATCGACACCTATCTGCAGCGCGGACCGGAGATGCTTTCGTTCGTCCTCAAGCACACACCGCTGAAAATGTGCTGGGTGCCGCGCTACTCCGACTACTACCCCGAGGCACCGGGCGGCCGCGCGGAAGGCCGGTCTATCGAACCGAAGCCGTTCGACGCCCGCAAGCTCGGACCCGACGAGGCCGGACTGGAGCCCGCCTACGGCAAGGTCCCGCTCAATGTGGTTGTGATGCAGCAGGATTACGTGCGACTGAACATGCTCAAGCGACACCCGCGGGGCGTGGCCCGCAGTTTGAAGGTGGGCGCCCGCACCATGTGGGCCAAGGCGACCGGTAAGAACCTGGTCGGCATGGGTCGCGCGTTGATAGCGCCTCTGCGCATCGGTTTGCAACAAGCGGGTGTTCCGGTGGTACTCAACACCGCGCTGACCGACCTCTACGTCGAGGACGGTGCGGTCCGCGGAATATATGTGCGCGACACCGCGGCGCCCGAGTCCGCCGAACCCCGGCTGATCCGCGCCCGGCGCGGCGTGATCCTGGCCTCGGGCGGTTTCGAGCACAACGAACAGATGCGAGTGAAGTACCAGCGGGCGCCCATCACCACCGAGTGGACGGTCGGCGCCAAAGCCAACACCGGGGACGGCATCATCGCCGGCGAAAAGCTCGGTGCCGCACTGGATGTCATGGAGGATGCGTGGTGGGGCCCGACGGTTCCGCTGGTCGGCGCACCGTGGTTCGCGCTTTCCGAGCGCAATTCGCCGGGCTCGATCATCGTCAACATGTCCGGTAAGCGATTCATGAACGAGTCGATGCCCTACGTCGAAGCCTGCCATCACATGTACGGCGGCGAGTACGGCCAGGGCCCCGGGCCGGGTGAGAATATTCCGGCTTGGCTGGTGTTCGACCAGCAGTACCGGGACCGTTATATCTTCGCCGGACTGCAGGCGGGACAACGCATTCCGCGAAAGTGGATGGAGTCGGGAGTGATCATCCAGGCGGACACTCTGGAAGAACTGGCCACCAAAGCCGGCCTGCCGGTCGATGAATTCAACAAGACAGTGGCCCGCTTCAACGGCTTCGCCCGCTCCGGCGTCGACGAGGACTTCCACCGCGGCGAGAGCGCTTACGACAGGTACTACGGCGACCCGACCAACAAGCCGAACCCGAACCTCGGAGAGATCAGCCACGCACCGTATTACGCCGCCAAGATGGTCCCGGGCGACCTGGGCACTAAGGGCGGTATCCGCACCGACGTGCACGGTCGGGCTCTGCGCGACGACGGCAGCGTCATCGACGGCCTCTACGCCGCAGGCAACGTCAGCGCACCGGTGATGGGTCACACCTATCCGGGTCCGGGCGGCACGATCGGTCCGGCCATGACATTCGGATACCTGGCGGCGTTGCACATAGCTGGGAACAACTGACATGCCCATCGATGTTGACGTCGCGCTGGCCGCCGAGCTGGAGCCGATCGAGTTCTCTTGGACCAGTAGCGACATACAGCTCTACCACCTCGGGCTGGGCGCCGGCAGTGATCCGATGGACCCACGCGAACTGCGCTACCTGATCGACGACACACCGCAGGTGTTGCCGACGTTCGGCAATGTCGCCGCGTCGTTTCATATGACGGAGCCACCCACCGTGCAGTTCCCCGGCATCGACATCGAGTTGGCGAAAGTGCTGCACGCTTCCGAGCGGGTCGAGGTGCCTGCCCCGCTACCGCCGTCAGGATCGGCCACGGCTGTCACCCGGTTCACCGACATCTGGGACAAAGGTAAGGCCGCGGTGATTTGGAGTGAGACGACGGTGACCGCGCCTTCCGGTGATTTGCTGTGGACGCAGCGACGGTCGATCTTCGCTCGCGGCGAGGGCGGGTTCGGCGGCGAACGGGGGCCGTCGGGGTCGGATACCGCACCGGACCGCGCACCCGATCTCGAGCTGGCGATGCCGCTGCTGCCGCAGCAGGCACTGCTGTACCGGCTGTGCGGCGATCGCAACCCGCTGCACTCGGATCCTGAATTCGCTTCTGCCGCAGGATTTCCCAGGCCGATCCTGCACGGTCTGTGCACCTACGGCATGACCTGCAAGGCGATTACCGACGCACTGCTGGACGGGGACGCTTCGGCGGTCGGGGCCTACGGTGCCCGCTTCGCCGGTGTGGCCTTCCCCGGGGAGACGCTGCAGGTCAACATTTGGAAAGAGGACGGCCGCTTCCTGGCCGGGGTCGTCGCACCGGCACGCGACAACGCTGTCGTGCTGTCCGGGGTGGAACTGATCCCTGCGTAGCGCCTGCTGTTCTGCGCCTCCCACCCCCGCCGAGCGTCACGCTAGCGTGGCTGTCGACGCCGAGCGTCACGCCTCCCACCCCCGCCGAACGTCACGCTAGCGTGGCTGTCGACGCCGAGCGTCACGCTAGCGTGGCCCCCGCAGCCGCTTGCCCCCAACAGATTTACTCACCCCCGCCGAACGCCACGCCTCTCACCCCCGCCGAGCGTCACCCCCGCCGAGCGTCACGCTAGCGTGGCTGTCGACGCCGAACGTCACGCCAGCGTGGCCTCCGCAGCCGTTTGCCCACAACAGATTTGCTCACCCCCGCCGAACGCCACGCCTCTCACCCCCGCCGAGCGTCACCCCGCCGAGCGTCACCCCGCCGAGCGTCACGCTAGCGTGGCTGTCGACGCCGAACGTCACGCCAGCGTGGCCCACGCAGCCGTTTGCTCACCACAGATTTGCTCACCCCGCCGAACGTCACGCTAGCGTGACAGCCGCAGCCGGTCTGCGCACCCGCGACTGGCACGCGCCGCTGCGACACGCTTGATGATGTCGGCCGGACGATCCCCAGACAGCACCCGGATGTCAATCCATCCACGGGCCCTGATCTTCTCTTGCCGCGTGCGATCCCAGTTGTACTGCCAACTATTGACTCGGTGCTGTTCCCCGTCGTACTCCACAGCGACTTTCACTTCCTCCCAACCCATGTCGAGATAAGCGAAAGCCTCGTCCGCCTCGTCGCACACCGTTATCTGGGTGCGCGGCCGCGGAAAACCAGCCCGGATCAGCAGCAAGCGGAGCCACGTTTCCTTTCTCGATTGCGAGCCACCGTCGGCCAGCTCGAGCGCAGTCCGTGCCCGCCGGATACCGCGCCGAGTGGGGTAGCGCTGACAGAGCAATTCCACATCCGCATCCTTGATGTCGACCGCGGCGAATAACGCATCCAGAGCCTCAACGGCATCGTCGGTCGGATACCAGCAACCCATGTCCAAGGCAGTCCGGGCCGGAGTTGTCACCGGCATCCCGCGGACGTGAACAACCTCGTCATCTTCGATGCGATCACCCCGAACCTTCAGACCTGGCAACGGGTTCCGATTAGTATGCAGGATTTCCAAAGGCGCACAAGCGTCGACCCACTTCGCACCGTGCACCGCACTCGCGGTCATACCCGCGACGATGCCTCTCCGTCGCGACCACAGCCATGCCGCTCTGGCCCGCACCTCTGGTGTCAACTCGTCGTGCGGACCGACGTATACGTCACGAAGTAGCTTCTTGTAGCGCGTTCGTAGTGCGCTCTTGACGATATCGCCGTTGGCGACGGCCTCACTGCCGACAAATGGTTCGGGCATGGAACCGTAGGGTTCCACGGCTGCGACAAGTCGTCAGCTCACCGACAGCGCGCGATCCACAACCCGTCACACTGGCTTGACACTCAACGCCCGCCGCCACGCTGGCGTGACGCTCGGCGACCAACAGCGCCGCCGCAACCCCCACCAATCCTGCCCCGCCACACTGGCATGACACTCAACGCCCGCCGCCACCCTGGCGTGACGCTCAGCGACCAACAGCACCGCCGCGCCCCCACCAATCCTGCCCCGCCACACTGGCATGACACTCAACGCCCGCCGCCACCCTGGCGTGACGCTCGGCGACCAACAGCACCGCCGCGCCCCCCACCAACCTTGCCGCGCCACGCTGGCGTGACGCTCGGCGACCAAAGGCGCCGAGCTACGCCAGGGACGACATCTAACCCAGGATCAATCCCGACGTCGGCACCCCGGTACCCGCGGTGACCAGCACATGCTCGACGTCGGGCACCGGGTTCACCGAGGTGCCGCGCAACTGTCGCACCCCTTCGGCGATCCCGTTCATGCCGTGGATGTAGGCCTCACCGAGCTGCCCGCCGTGGGTGTTGATCGGCAACCGCCCACCGATCTCTACGGCGCCGTCGGCGATGAAGTCCTTGGCCTCGCCCCGGCCACAGAACCCCAACTCCTCCAACTGAATCAGCGTGAACGGCGTGAAGTGGTCGTAGATCACCGCGGTCTGGATATCCGACGGCGACAACCCCGACTGCGCCCACAGCTGTTGGCCGACCAGACCCATCTCGGGCAGTCCCAGTTCGGGCCGGTAGTAGCTGACCATCGTGTATTGATCAGGACTCGAGCCCTGTGCGGCACCGTCGATGACGGCCGGGCGCTGTTTGAGATCCTTGGCACGTTCGACCGAGGTGATCACCAACGCCACCGCGCCGTCGGTCTCCTGGCAGCAGTCCAACAGGCGCAGCGGCTCGGCGATCCACCGCGAATTCTGGTGATCCTCAATGGTTATCGGCTTCTCGTAGAAGTACGCCTTGGGGTTCTTGGCGGCGTGCCGACGGTCGGCCACCGAGATGGCACCGAAGTCGCGACTGGTCGCCCCAGACCAGTGCATGTATCGCTGCGCGATCATCGCCACCTGCGCGGCCGGCGTGGAGAGCCCGTGCGGATACGAGAAGGAATTGTCGGCCGACGTCGAATCGGCTTCAGCCGCAGCGCTTCCCACCAAACGTGTCTGTACCTGCCCGAAACGCATCCCGGACCGCTCGTTGAACGCCCGGTAGGCCACCACGACGTCGGCCAGCCCGGTCGCCACAGCCATCGCGGCGTGGGCGACAGTGCCGCACGCAGCTCCACCGCCATAGTGCACCTGCGAGAAGAACTTCAGGTCGCCCATACCGGTGGCGCGGGCGACGGCGATCTCCTTGTTGGTGTCCATTGTGAACGTTGTCAAGCCGTCGACATCGGCGGGCGATAACCCGGCGTCGTCCAACGCATCCCGGACCGCTTCGGCCGCCAGTCGCAGTTCGGACCGACCGGAGTTCTTGGAGAAGTCAGTGGCGCCGATGCCGACGATCGCAGCCTTACCCGAGAGCATTACGCATCCCCGATCGTCAGCGTGACGTTGGCAATCACGTGGTCGCCAAGGCTGTTGCGGCCGAACACCTTCAACGTGATCAGCCCCTCCTCGACCGCGGTCACCTCACCGGAGAAGGTCACCGTGTCGTAGGCGTACCACGGCACACCGAGCCGCAGCCCTATCGACTTGATCCGCGCCGACGGGCCGGCCCAGTCGGTGACGAAGCGTTGCACCAAGCCGGTGTCGGTGAGGATATTGACGAAGATGTCCTTGGACCCCTTGGCCTGGGCCAGGTCCCGGTCGTGGTGCACATCCTGAAAGTCTCTGGTGGCCAACGCCGTTGAAATAATGAATGTCGGCGTGCCCTCCAGCTTCAGTTCGGGCAGCTGCACGCCCACTTCGACCACCGGCGCGCTCATGTCGAAGGCTCCCAAGCGTGAAGCGTCCATTCCGGGCCGCTATCGCCGGCCGGAAAGTCGATATAGGTTGCGCGAACCGGCATTCCGATCTTCACCGCACCAGGATCGACACCCCGCAACTCGCCCAGCATGCGCACCCCCTCCTCAAGCTCCACCAGCGCGATCACGAAGGGCAGCGTGCGGCCCGGCACCTTCGGCGCGTGATGCACCACGAAGCTGAACACGGTGCCGCGGCCGCTGGCCACCGCGTAGTCGACCGGATCGCCGGGCGGCTGCCAGACCGCCGGCACCGGAGGATGCACCAGGCTGCCGTCGCCGCGGCGCTGGATGCGCAACTCGTGGGCTTTGACGCCCTCCCAGAAGAACGCGGTGTCCCGCGACACCGCGGGCCGCATCATTGCATCGGCATCCAGGTCATCCGGCACCGCAGACACGGCTGCATCGGCCTCGCGCGGCTTGAACTTCAATATGCGCCAAGCCATCTCGGCGACGTCCTCGTCACCGACGCGCCAGGTGATGTGCTGGTTTATGAACCAGCCCTCGCCCAGTCCGGTCTGTTTGGGGCCGACCACGTCGCGCATCTCGGAGTGGATGGTGACCCGCTCGCCGGGGCGCAGATAGCGGTGGTAGGTCTGCTCACAGTTGGTGGCGACTACGCCGATGTATCCGGCGTCGTCGAAGAGTTGCATGATCGGGCCCATGGGGCCGTCGGTCGGGCGTTCGCCACCCTGCCCGAACATCGTCCACACCTGAATCATGGCCGGCGGTGCGACAATTCCCGGATGTCCGGCAGCCTTCGCTGCTTCCTCGTCCACGTAGATCGGGTTACGGTCGCCCAGTGCCTCGACCCAGTTGTTGACGATCGGCTGATTCACCGGGTCGCGGGACACGCGCGGTGCGGCGACGACGGTGGCGGTGATCTCCGCGACCGCTTCCCGAATATCCGTCATCGAGGGACCCTCGGCACCTTCAGCCCGGCGGCAGCGATCATCTCACGCATGACTTCGTTGACGCCCCCGCCGAAGGTGATGACCAGGTTGCGTTTGGTCTGCGAGTCCAGCCATTGCAGGAGTTCAGCGGTCTCCGGCTCCGCCGGGTTGCCGTATTTGCCGACGACCTCCTCGGCCAGCCGTCCGATGTACTGAATCTTCTCGGTACCGAAGACTTTGGTCGACGCGGCATCGGCCACGTTGATGTCCTCACCGGCTGCGGCCACCTGCCAGTTCAGCAGCTCGTTGATCCGCCACATCGCATAGATCTCGCTCAGCGCCCGCTTGACGTCGTCGTGCTCGATGGGGGTGACACCGTCGCCACCGGGCTTGGATGCCCAGTCGTGCACGCGGTCGTAGATCCCCGCGGTCCGTCCAGCCGGACCCAGCATCACCCGCTCGTTGTTGAGCTGGGTGGTGATCAACCGCCAGCCGCCGTTTTCCTCGCCGACCAGCATGTCGGCCGGCACCCGGACATCGTTGAAGTAGGTGGCGTTGGTGTGGTGGGCACCGTCGGACAGGATGATCGGTGTCCAGGAGTAGCCGGGATCCTTGGTGTCGACAATCAGGATCGAAATGCCCTTGTGCTTAACGGCTTCCGGGTCGGTGCGGCAGGCCAGCCAGATGTAGTCGGCGTCGTGCGCGCCGGTGGTGAAGATCTTCTGCCCGTTGACGATGTACTCGTCGCCCTGGCGCACGGCGGTGGTGCGCAGCGACGCCAGGTCGGTGCCGGCGTCGGGTTCGGTATAGCCGATCGCGAAATGGACCTCGCCGGCCAGGATCGCCGGCAGGAACTTCTTCTTCTGCAGATCGCTGCCGAATTGCTGCAGGACCGGACCGACCGTCTGCAGCGTCACCGCCGGCAGCGGCACGTCCGCCCGGTGCGCCTCGTTGACGAAGATGGACTGTTCGATCGGCCCGAATCCCAAGCCGCCGAATTCTTTTGGCCACCCGACACCGAGCTTGCCGTCTTTCCCCATCCGGCGGATGACCGCGCGGTAGGCCTCATTGTGCCGGTCGGACTCCATCGCCTTCGCCTCGTCCGACGAAATCAGATTGGAGAAGTATTCCCGCAACTCCGCCTGCAACTGGCGCTGCTCGGGGGTCAGGTCTATAAACATTGCGCTCCCACCAATCCCAGCCGATGAGACGACCCGCCCAGCAGCCGGGTCAGATCTTTGATCGACGAGTAGTACCGGTGCATCGGATAGGTGATGTCCATGCCCATGCCCCCGTGCAGGTGATGGCAGATCTGCATTGCCGGCGGCGCCTGAGCGGCCAGCCAGTACCCGAGGACATCCAAATCGGCGGTGGCGTCGAGCCCCTCGGACAACTTCCACAGCACCGCCTTGGCGGCCAAATCGATGGTGCGCGAAGCGATGTAGACCTCGGCTAATTGCGCAGCAACCGTTTGGAACGTCGACAACGGCTTGCCGAACTGTTTGCGTTCAGCCACGTAGTCGGCGGTCAGCCGCAGCGCGCCGGCCACCAGACCATCGGCGTAGGCGCCGATCATGGCCAGCGCCAACTGATTCACCCGCGCCGGTGCGGCACCGGCCAGCACCTCGGATTCCCCGACCGCAACATCGTCGAAGGTTACCGTGAACTCGTCAGCACCGGTCGACGTCGGCGTCCGGACCAGCCGGACGCCATCGGCCTTCGGCGACACCAACACCACGGCACTGTCGGTGGTCACCACGATCCAGTCGGCCGAATCGGCGTATCCGACACCGACTTTGGTGCCGGACAGCCGTCCGTCGACGAGACTCACCGAGGGCCGGTCCGGCAATGCGCGGCCAGGCTCATTCAACGCCGCCGTCAACACCCCGCCCTTGGCCACGCCGGCCAGAAAGCGGTCCTGCTGCTCGTCGGACGCCAACTCCACCAGCGGCACCACGCCAAATCCCAGGGTGGCCAGGGCCGGGGTGATGGCGCCGTGCCGACCCACTTCGGTCAGCACGGTGCCCACCTCGGAGAGGCCGACACCGTCGCCACCGAGCCGGTCGGGAACCGCCAGCGCCGTGACGCCGCCGTCTGCCAAAGCGGCCCAGGTCGATTCGCGACTCAGAACTGAGGTGACGACATCGGCGACAGCCTCTTGTTCTGCGCTGAGGTCGAAATCCATCAGGAGGTCACCGGGGTCTTACCGGTGTAGTCCACCTGCCAGTGCTTGATGCCGTTGAGCCAGCCGGACCGCAGCCGTTCGGGTTCGGAGATGGGCTTGAGGTCGGGCATGTGGTCGGCGACGGCGTTGAAGATGAGATTGATCGTCATCCGCGCCAGGTTGGCGCCGATGCAGTAGTGCGCCCCGGTGCCGCCGAAGCCGACGTGGGGATTCGGGTCGCGCAGGATGTTGAACGAATGCGGATCGTCGAAGACCTCTTCGTCGAAATTGGCTGAGCGGTAGGACATTACCAACCGCTGGCCCTTCTTGATCTGTACGCCGTTCAGCTCGGTGTCCGCATTGGCGGTGCGCTGGAACGCAGACACCGGCGTCGCCCAGCGGACGATCTCGTCGGCGGTCGTCGAGGGACGTTCCTTCTTGTACAGCTCCCATTGGTCGGGGTTGTTCGCGAAGGCGATCATTCCGTGAGTGATCGAATTGCGGGTGGTCTCGTTGCCCGCCACGGCCAGCATGATGACGAAGAAACCGAATTCGTCGTCGGACAGTTTCTCACCGTCGATGTCGGCCTGGATCAAGGTCGTGACGATGTCGTCGGTGGGGTTCCTGCCCCGCTCGTCGGCCATCGCCATCGCGTACATGATCAGTTCCATCGACGACTGCGCGGGATCGATGTCCGCGTACTCCGGGTCCTCCCCGCCGGTCATCTCGTTGGACCAGCGGAACAGCTTGTCGCGGTCCTCCTGCGGCACACCCAGCAGACCGGCGATGGCCTGCAGCGGCAGCTCACACGACACCTGCTCGACGAAGTCGCCGCTGCCCGCTGCGGCCGCTTCCTTGGCGATGTTCTGCGCGCGCCGGGCCAGCTCGTCCTCCAGCCGGCCCACCGCCCGCGGGGTGAAGCCGCGGGAGATGATCTTGCGCAACCGGGTGTGGTGCGGGGCGTCCATGTTGAGCATGACGTTGCGCTGCAGCTCGACGCTCTCCCGCGTCATCTCTTTGGGCCACGTGGGGATGGCCCCGTTCTGCCAGCTGGAGAACATGTCGCTGCGGCGCGACACTTCCTTGACGTCGGCGTGCTTGGTCAGCAGCCAGTAACCGTTGTCCTCGAAGCCCCCGCACCCGTCGGGCACCTCGACCCAGTGGATAGGTTCGGACGCGCGGAGTTGCGCGAGTTCGGCTACGGGCAGGCCGGCGAGGTTGATGTCGGGATCGAGGAAGTCGAAGTCAGCCGAAATATTTGCGGGTGCCATTCGAGTGTTCTCCTAAAATTGCAACGAGTTCTAGTTCCAGTAAAACACGCCTCCACCGCAGACAAAAGGCGGTCCGGCATCCTCGCTTGTCATAGTAATGAAACGTGTTCTAGCCTGGCTGCATGGGTAACCCGGTAATCGTCGAAGCCACCCGCAGCCCGATCGGCAAGCGCAACGGTTGGCTCTCTGGACTGCACGCCACCGAACTGCTCGGAGCTACGCAGAAGGCGCTGGTCGACAAGGCCGGAATCTCGTCTGAATTTCAAGCCGGCGAGGTCGAGCAGATCATCGGCGGCTGCGTGACACAGTTCGGCGAGCAGTCCAACAACATCACCCGGGTGAGCTGGCTCGTCGCCGGGTTGCCGGACCACGTGGGTGCGGTGACCGTGGACTGCCAGTGCGGCAGCGGCCAGCAGGCCAACGGTCTGGTCGCCGGCCTGATCGCCGCCGGCGCCATCGACATCGGTATCGCCTGCGGGATCGAGGCAATGAGCCGGGTGGGCCTCGGCGCCAACGCCGGCCCCGACCGCAGCATCCTGCGGCCCGCCTCGTGGGACATCGACCTGCCGGACCAGTTCACCGCCGCCGAGCGAATCGCCAAGCGGCGCGGCATCACCCGCGACGAAATCGACGAATTCGGCTACCAGTCGCAAGCGAAGGCCAAGCAGGCGTGGGCGGAGGGCCGCTTCGACCGCGAAATCTCGCCGATCGAAGCCCCCGCGCTCGACGAGAACAAGCAACCGACCGACGAACGTGTCACGATCAGCCGCGACCAGGGCCTGCGGGAGACCTCGCTGTCGGGGCTGAGCGCGCTGAAGCCCGTGCTGGACGGCGGAATTCACACCGCAGGCACATCGTCACAGATCTCCGACGGTGCCGCGGCGGTGCTGTGGATGGACGAAGACAAAGCCAAGTCGCTCGGACTCAAGCCTCGCGCGCGAATCGTCAGCCAGGCACTCGTCGGCGCCGAACCCTACTACCACCTCGACGGTCCGGTGCAGTCAACGGCCAAGGTGCTGGAAAAGGCCGGCATGAAGATCGGCGACATCGACATCGTCGAGATCAACGAGGCGTTCGCATCCGTGGTGCTGTCCTGGGCGCGGGTGCACGAGCCCGACATGGACCGGGTCAACGTCAACGGCGGCGCGATCGCGCTGGGTCACCCGGTGGGCAGCACCGGCAGCCGGCTGATCACCACCGCGCTGCACGAGTTGGAACGCACCGACAAGAGCACCGCGCTGATCACGATGTGCGCGGGCGGCGCGCTGTCGACCGGGACCATCATCGAGCGCATCTGATCGGGCCGTGCCGGTTTCCGACGAGCACCGCATCGCGGCCGCGCAGAGCTATATCGACGCACTGGTGAGCCACGACGCGGACGCGGTGCCGTTCGCCGCCGGTTGCACTCGCATCGAGTTGGGTGTGAAGAACGGTTTCTCCGGAAATCACCTGCGGCGCAGCCTGAGTCGCAACCCGCAGTACCGGATCATCGCCGACGCAACACCCCCGCAATACCGCATCGAGGGCGACGACGTGCACGCGGAGTACGACGTGCTGACCAAGGTGGCGTTCGCCGGCCGCCGGGTCGTCGGACGGGTCACCGAGACCTTCGTGATCCCGGCCGAAAGTCCCAGCGGCAAGGCCGAGATCCAGCACATCCGGGCACGGTTCGTGCCGTTCATCCAGCACTAGGAACCAATGATGCCGAAAGCCCAACCGCGGTACCTGAATTCGCCGTTCACCGATTTCTTCATGAAGTGGATGGCCAAGCTCAATACGTGGATGTACCGCCGCAATGGCGGCGACGGTCTGGGCGGCACCTTCGGCAACAGCCCGGTGGCACTGCTGACCACCACCGGTCGCAAGACCGGTGAACCCCGGGTCAGCCCACTGCTTTTCCTGCGCGACGGCGACCGGGTCATCCTGGTGGCCTCCCGCGGCGGCTCCGACAAGCACCCGATGTGGTACCTGAACCTCAAGGCCAACCCGGAGGTGAAGGTGCAGATCAAGAAGGAAACGCTGGAACTGACCGCCCGCGACGCCACTGACGACGAGCGCGAGCGGTACTGGCCGCAGCTGGTCGCGATGTATCCGTCGTTCGACGACTACCAGTCCTGGACAGACCGCAAAATACCGATCATCATCTGCGACCCCTAACATCTCTTGGCATGACCGACCGGCTGAACGACGTCGTCGCCAACCAGTACGAGAAGTGGACGTATCCCGAGCCGATACAAGATCTCGAGGTGTGGTTGCAGGACGGGTGGCAGTGGTTCGACCCCAGTCACGCGTCCATCCAGTTCTGGCCCGACCGGGACTACAAGCCGGACATGGACATCCTGATCGCGGGCTGCGGCAGCAATCAGGCGGCCATCGTCGCCTATAACAACCGCGCCTCCCGCGTGATAGGGATCGACGTCAGCCAGCGGTCGCTGGACCACGAGCAGTACCTCAAGGACCGGCACGGGTTGTCCAACCTGGAGTTGCACCGCCTCGCGATCGAAGAGGTCTCGACGCTGGGCCGGGATTTCGACCTGATCATGTCAACCGGGGTGCTGCACCACCTGGCGGATCCCGAGCTGGGTATGAAGGCGCTGGCCGATTGCCTGCGCCCGGACGGCGCCGTCGGACTGATGCTCTACGCCAGGTACGGCCGCATCGGAGTGGAGCTGGTGCAGTCGGTCTTTCGCGATCTCGGGCTGCAACAGGACGACGAGGGCATCCGAAAGGTGAACGAGACCATCGCGATGCTCGATCCCAACCACCCCTTCCTGGTCTACCGCGATACGGCACCGGACCTGTATTACGATGCGGGACTGGTCGATACCTGCCTGCACGGCCGCGACCGAAGTTTCACCACGGGGGACTGTCTGGACCTGCTCACCTCGGCTGGCCTGGAGTTCCAGCGCTGGTTCCACAACGCGCCGTACTACCCGCACGATGTCAACAGCCTGGCCAACCCGGCTACCGAGTTCTACGAGATCATCAGTGCACTGCCGCAGCGGCAGATGTGGTCGGTGATGGAGCGGCTGCGCACGGCCAACGCCTGCCACTTCTTCATCGCGACGCACCGCGACCGGCCCAAGGCCAGCTACACCATCGACTTCAGTGCGGCCGAGGCGCTGGACTTCGTTCCGCGAATGCGCCTGAGCTGCAACCTGTCCGGGGCTGTCATCCACCGACCGCACTGGGACATGACCCTCAACGCCACCGAACTGCCCTACGTCCAGTACATCAACGGTCAGCGCACCATCCGCGAAATCGCGGCCGCGGTCGCGCACAACGAAACGGACCCGTTCAAGCTCGGGCTGTATGAGAACTTCGGCCGCGGGCTGTTTCAGTCGCTGTGGCGACTGGACTTCATCGAGATGAGTCTGGAAGCGGTGCGCCGCTAGGGGGTCAGGAACCCGCCCCGTACACCGGAACCGGCGGCCGCGACTTGGCCAGCAGGTCGGTGACGACCGGCCCCAGTTCGGCCGGGTCCCACTTGGCTCCCTTGTCGATCTGCGGTCCGTGCGCCCAGCCTTCGGCGACCCGGATCAGGCCGGCCTCGACCTCGAACACCTTGCCGGTGACGTCCCGGGACTCCACGCTGCCCAGCCAAACCACAAGTGGGGAGACGTTTTCCGGCGCCATCGCGTCGAACCCGCCGTCTTCGGGTGCGGCCATGGTCTCGGCGAACACCGCCTCGGTCATCCGGGTGCGGGCGGCCGGCGCGATCGCGTTGACGGTGATGCCATAGCGTCCCAGTTCAGCGGCACCGACCAGGGTCAGCGCCGCGATGCCGGCCTTGGCCGCCGAGTAGTTGCCCTGCCCGACACTGCCCTGCAGGCCGGCCCCCGAGCTGGTGTTGATGATGCGAGCGTTGAGGTCGTCGGGACCGACGGTGCCGCCCTTAATCTGCCGGCGCCAGTAGCCCGCGGCGTGCCGCAGCGTCGCGAAGTGCCCCTTCAGGTGGACGCGGATCACCGCATCCCACTCGGATTCACTGGTATTGGCCAACATTCGGTCACGAATGAACCCGGCGTTGTTGACCAGCACATCCAGGCCGCCGAAGGTATCGACGGCAGTGTCGATCAGGTTCTGGGCACCCGTCCAGTCGGCGACGTCGTCACTGTTGACCACAGCCTCGCCGCCGGCGGCCTTGATCTCGTCGACCACCTGCTGCGCGGGGCTCTCGCCGGCGGACCCGTCCAGCCCGACGCCGATGTCGTTGACCACGACGCGCGCGCCCTCGGCGGCGAACGCCAAGGCATGCGCGCGGCCGATACCGCGGCCCGCTCCGGTGACGATGACAACCCGGCCGTCAACCACTCCCATGAGTTTCCCCTGTCCTCTACTTGACCGCGCTTGCGTTCGTTGTGGCTAGATAGTGCGGTGGTTCGCCGCCACCGTGTACCTCGAGCGTGGCACCGCTGATGTAGGACGCCGCGTCGGAGGCCAAAAATGCCGCGGCCCAACCGATGTCGTCGGGGCGGGCCAGCCGGCCCAGCGGCACGTTCTTGGAGATCGCGGCGATCGACTCGGCGTCGCCGTAGAACAGATCGGCCTGCTCGGTCTCGACCATGCCGACCACACACGCGTTCACCCGGACCTTCGGCCCCCACTCCACGGCCAGCGTCTCGGTCAGACTCTCCAGGCCGGCCTTGGCCGCGCCGTAGGCCGCGGTGCCCGGACTGGGCCGCCGCCCGCTGAGGCTGCCGATGTTGACGATCGACCCGCCGCTGGGCTGTGCCTGCATCTTGTCGTTGGCGTACTGCGAAACCAGCAGTCCGCCAATCAGATTGAGCTCGATGATCTTGCGGTTGAACTTCGGGCTGGATTCCGCGGTCAGCACGTACGGCGAACCGCCGGCATTGTTGACCACCACATCGAGGCGGCCGTGTTGTTGCACGATCGTCTCGATCAGCGCCTGGACGGCCACTTCGTCACGGATGTCGCAGCTGTGAAACTCGTGCGGAAACCCCTCGACCGGACGACGGGCACAGGTCACCACCGTCGCGCCCTGCCCGGCGAAAACCGAGCTGATACCGGCTCCGACGCCACGCACCCCGCCGGTCACCAGGACCACTCGCCCCGTCAGTCCGAGGTTGATCCCATTCGCATTCGGGGGGGCTGCTTGCGGATTGGTCACTGTGCTAGCGTACCAAGCAAGTGCTTGCTTAGGTAGTTGACCCCAGCGGACCCAGCAGGAAGTGCCATGACGATCACCTCCACCACCCTCGAACCCGGAATAGTCGCGGTCACCGTCGACTACCCGCCGGTCAACGCCATTCCGTCCCAAGGATGGTTCGAACTCGGCGACGCCATCACCGCCGCGGGCCGGGACCCGGAAACCCACGCGGTGATCCTGCGGGCCGAAGGCCGCGGCTTCAATGCCGGCGTGGACATCAAGGAAATGCAGCGCACCGAAGGCTTCACCGCGCTGATCGACGCCAACCGCGGCTGCTTCCACGCGTTCCGCGCGGTCTACGAGTGCGCGGTGCCGGTGATCGCGGCGGTCAACGGTTTCTGCGTCGGGGGCGGCATCGGCCTGGTCGGCAACTCCGATGTCATCGTCGCCTCCGACGACGCGGTGTTCGGACTCCCGGAAGTGGAGCGCGGTGCACTCGGCGCGGCCACCCACCTGTCCCGGCTGGTGCCCCAACACATGATGCGGCGGCTGTTCTTCACCGCCGCCACTGTCGACGCAGCCACCCTGCACCACTTCGGTTCGGTGCACGAGGTGGTGCCGCGGGGCGAGTTGGACGAGGCCGCGCTGAAGGTGGCCCGCGACATCGCCGCCAAGGACACCCGGGTGATCCGCGCCGCCAAAGAGGCGCTGAATCTCATCGACGTGCAACGGGTCAACGCGAGTTATCGCATGGAGCAGGGGTTCACCTTCGAGCTCAACCTCGCCGGCGTGGCCGACGAGCACCGCGACGCGTTCGCCGGCACGGCGAAGGGCAAGAAGGATGAGTGACAAGCGGACCACCCTGGACGACGCCGTCGCCCAGATCGAGAGCGGCATGACCATCGGCATCGCCGGCTGGGGTTCCCGACGCAAGCCGATGGCGTTCGTCCGCGCCCTGCTGCGCACCGACGTCACCGACCTCACCGTCGTCACCTACGGCGGGCCAGATCTGGGTCTGCTGTGCTCGGCCGGCAAGGTGAAGCGGGTCTACTACGGGTTCGTCTCACTGGACTCGCCGCCCTTCTACGATCCCTGGTTCGCCAAGGCGCGCACGACCGGCGCCATCGAGGCCCGGGAGATGGACGAAGGCATGCTGCGCTGCGGGCTGCAGGCGGCGGCACAGCGCTTGCCGTTCCTGCCGATCCGCGCGGGGCTGGGCAGCTCGGTGCCGGACTTCTGGGCGGGCGAACTGCAGACCGTCACCTCGCCGTACCCGACCGACGGCGGTTACGAGAAGTTGATCGCGATGCCGGCTCTGCGCCTGGACGCGGCCTTTGCCCACCTCAACCTCGGTGACGCCCAAGGCAACGCGGCCTACACCGGCATCGACCCCTACTTCGACGACCTGTTCCTGATGGCCGCCGACCGGCGGTTCCTGTCCGTAGAACGCGTGGTGCCCACCGAGGAGCTGGTCAAATCGGTTCCCCCGCAAGCGCTGTTGATCAACCGGATGATGGTCGACGGTGTGGTGGAGGCTCCCGGCGGCGCGCACTTCACCACCGCCGCACCGGATTACGGACGGGACGAGAAATTCCAGCGACACTATGCCGAGGCCGCCTCGACCGACGAGGGCTGGCAGCAGTTCAAGGCGACCTATCTGTCCGGCAGCGAGGACGACTACCAGGCGGCGGTGCGCAAGTTCGGTGAGGAGGCTTCGAAATGAGCGCGACCAGAGTCGAAGTCTGCGCGATCGCCTGCGCTGAATTGTTCAGAGACGCCGGCGAAATCATGATCAGCCCGATGACGAATATGGCGTCGGTGGGTGCACGGTTGGCGCGACTCACCTTCTCGCCGGACATCCTGCTGACCGACGGGGAGGCCCAACTGCTGGCCGACACCCCAGCGCTGGGCAAGACCGGAGCCATCGAGGGCTGGATGCCGTTCGGCCGGGTGTTCGAGACGCTGGCCTGGGGCCGGCGGCACGTCGTCATGGGCGCCAATCAGGTTGACCGCTACGGCAATCAGAACATTTCGGCGTTCGGGCCCCTGCAACAGCCGACCCGGCAGATGTTCGGGGTGCGCGGCTCGCCGGGCAACACCATCAACCACGCGACCAGTTACTGGGTCGGCAACCACTCCAAGCGCGTCTTCACCGAAACCGTCGACGTGGTGTCCGGCATCGGCTACGACAAGGTGGACGCGGACAACCCGGCGTTCCGGTTCGTCAACGTCTACCGGGTGGTCTCCAATCTCGGCGTCTTCGACTTCGGCGGTCCGGACCGGACCATGCGGGCGTTGAGCCTGCACCCCGGCGTCGGGCCCGACGAGGTTCGCGAGGCGACCTCGTTCGAGGTGCACGGCCTCGACGAGGCTGGCGAATCCAGGGAGCCGACGCAGGACGAACTGCGCCTCATTCGGGACGTTATCGATCCGAAAGCGCTGCGCGACAGAGAGATCCGCCAGTGAAGCTGCGTACCCCGCTGACCGAGCTGGTCGGCATCGAGCATCCGGTGGTACAGACCGGGATGGGCTGGGTGGCCGGTGCCCGGTTGGTGTCGGCGACGGCCAACGCCGGCGGCCTCGGGATCCTGGCGTCGGCCACTATGACGCTGGACGAACTGGCAACAGCGATCGGCAAAGTCAAGGCCGCCACCGACAAGCCGTTCGGCGTCAACATCCGGGCCGACGCCGCCGACGCCGGCGACCGCGTCGAGTTGATGATCCGTGAGGGCGTCAAGGTGGCGTCGTTTGCGCTGGCGCCCAAGCCGGAACTGATTGCGCGGCTCAAAGAGGCCGGTGCCGTTGTCATTCCGTCGATCGGCGCCGCCAAACATGCCCGCAAGGTGGCCGGCTGGGGTGCGGACGCGATGATCGTGCAGGGCGGCGAGGGCGGCGGACACACCGGTCCCGTCGCAACCACGCTGTTGCTGCCCTCAGTGCTCGACGCCGTCGAGGGCAGCGGGATTCCGGTGATCGCCGCGGGTGGTTTCTTCGACGGACGGGGACTCGCCGCCGCACTTTCCTACGGCGCGGCCGGGGTGGCCATGGGCACCCGGTTCCTGCTCACCTCCGATTCCACCGTGCCCGACGCCGTCAAGCAGCGATACCTGGACGCCGCGCTGGACGGCACCGTGGTCACCACCCGTGTCGACGGCATGCCGCACCGGGTGCTGCGCACCGGTTTGGTGGAGAAACTCGAAGGCGGCTCTCGGGCAAGGGGTTTCACCGCAGCCGTGGGCAACGCGGCCAAGTTCAAGAAGATGTCACAGATGTCGTGGCGCTCGATGATCCAGGATGGTCTGGCCATGCGGCACGGCAAGGAACTGAGCTGGTCGCAGGTGGTGATGGCGGCCAACACGCCGATGCTGCTGAAGGCCGGTTTGGTCGAGGGCAACACCGAAGCGGGTGTGCTGGCGTCGGGCCAGGTAGCCGGAATTCTGGACGACCTGCCGTCCTGCGCGGAGTTGATCGAGTCCATCGTGGCGCAGGCGATCGAGCATTTACACAAGGCCGCCAACTTCGTGCAGTAGCCGCCCGTGTCAAGTGGGTTACGCTTTCGCATTTATGGCGACCGTCGAGATGGACCAAGCGGCTCCAGAGTCCGCTGCGCACCACGCGCTGCCCGATCCGGGTGAAGCGGTACCCAAGCTCGCGCTGCCGACGATCGGCATCTTCCTCGCATCTTTGACCGGCTTCGTCACAGCGACGCTCGGCTATGTCAACGGATGGTCGCCGTGGTGGGTGACGGTTCCGGTCAACGCCGCGGTGACGTTCGTGATGTTCACCGTGGTGCACGACGCGTCGCACTACTCGATCAGTTCGGCCCGCTGGGTCAACGCCCTGATGGGTCGGCTGGCCTGGACGTTCGTCGGTCCGGTGGTGGCCTTCCCGTCGTTCGGCTACATCCACATTCAGCATCACCGGCACTCCAACGACGACGACCAGGACCCGGATACCTTTGCCTCACACGGGAAGTGGTGGCAGCTGCCGTTGCGGTGGTCGCTGGTGGAGTACTTCTACATCCGCTACTACCTGCCGCGCGTCCGCAGCCGGCCGGTCGGTGAGGTGGCCGAGACGCTGCTGATGTTGGCGCTGAGCATCGCCGGGGTGGTCGCGGCCATCGCCACCGGAAACTTCTGGACGCTGGCGGTGGTGTTCCTCATCCCCCAACGGATCGGCCTGACCGTCCTGGCCTGGTGGTTCGACTGGTTGCCGCATCACGGGCTGGCGGACACCCAGCGCACCAATCGATACCGGGCCACCCGCAATCGCGTTGGCGCAGAATGGCTTTTCACACCGTTGCTGCTGTCGCAGAACTACCACCTGGTGCATCACCTGCACCCGTCGGTGCCGTTCTACCGCTACATCCGCACCTGGAAGCGCAACGAGGAAGTGTACCTGGAGCGCAACCCCGCGATCAACACGGTCTTCGGGCAGCAGCTCAATCCCGACGAGTTCCGGGAGTGGAAGGAGCTCAACGGCAGGCTGGCCGCGGTGCTGCCAGTGCGGATGCCGACCAGGTCCAACTCGCCGCACGCGATGCTGCACCGGATTCCGGTGGCGTCGGTCGACCCGATCACCGCCGACAGCACGCTGGTGACCTTCGCGGTGCCCGAGCCGTTGCAGGATGCGTTCCGGTTCGAACCGGGCCAGCATGTGACGGTTGTCCGGGAGGGTGCGCGTCGCAACTACTCGATCTGTGCGCCCGCCACCCGGGCCCAGTTACGCATCGCGGTGAAACACATTGCCGGCGGAGTTTTTTCGACATATGTCGCCGAGCAGTTGCAGGCCGGCGATGTGCTGGAGCTGATGACGCCGTCCGGGCGGTTCGGCGCCCCGCTGCATCCGCTGCACCGGAAGCACTACGTGGGACTGGTGGCCGGCAGCGGCATCACCCCGGTGTTGTCGATTCTGGCAACCACGTTGGAGATCGAGACCGAAAGCCGGTTCACCTTGATCTACGGCAACCGCACCAAGGAGTCGACGATGTTCCGGGCCGAGCTCGACCGGTTGGAATCGCGCTATGCCGATCGTCTGGAGATCCTGCATGTGCTGTCCGGCGAGTCGATGCACACTCCCGAGCTCCGTGGCCGTATCGATCGTGCCAAGCTCGGCAACTGGCTGACGAGTTCGTTGCCCCCCGACAGCGTGGACGAGTGGTTCATCTGCGGCCCAAAGGAAATGACGACGACAGTGCACGAGCTGCTGGTCGAGCATGGCGTGGACACCGAACGGATCCACCTCGAGCTCTTCCACGGCTTCGAGACGTCCACTGTCGCCGGCGGCCGCTACGAGACTGCGACGGTGACGTTCACATTGTCCGGCACGCAGTACACCTGCGACCTGACCCCGGGCGACTCGGTGCTCGAAGGTGCGTTGCAGGTGCGTGACGACGCGCCGTACGCCTGCATGGGCGGCGCTTGTGGGACGTGCCGGGCCAAGCTGGTCGAGGGCGACGTGGAGATGGATCACAACTTTGCGCTGGGCCGCGCCGAACTCGATGCAGGATATGTGCTCACCTGTCAATCCCGCCCGACCACGCCGTTCGTCGCCGTCGACTTCGACGCCTGACCGGCGCTCCCCGCCCTCCCGGCGCTCCCCGCCCTCCCCGCTCCCCGCTCGGCCCTCCCCGCTCCCCGCGCGACTGTGCATCCGGCGACGCTTCACCTGGGGTTTGCGTCGGCGATTTCACAGTCGGCATTCAGGTCCGCCAACCAGCGGCATGCATCGCGGCGAACACCCGCGAGATGAACGTGCCCTCTCGGTAACGCAGTAGGTCGTTGTGGACCCGAATGATCGTCCACCCCAGATCTGCCAACGCGACCTGCTTGTCGGCGTCCGCCGCGCGTACCGCGGGGTCGGTCCAGTGTTGCGACCCGTCGTATTCGACTCCGACAAGAAACTCCTTGTAGCCCATATCGATCCGGGCCACGAAGTCGCCGAACTCGTCCCGCACCACGATCTGCGTCTGAGGTGCCGGCAACCCGGCATCGATCATCGCTAACCGCGTCCGCGTTTCCGGTGGCGACTCGGCGCCACTGTCGACGAGCGGCAACACCCGCCGAAGTCTGGCCAGTCCCCGTGCGCCGGAATGCTCGGCGATAACTGCCTCGATGTCGGTGATCTTCAGATCAGTCGCATTCGCCAAAGCATCGATCCGCTCGATGGCCCGAAGTCTGTTCGGTGTTCGTCGGCCGATGTCGAAGGCGGTGCGTGCCGGGGTGGTCACGGCCATCGCTCCAATCAGCAGCGTTTCGTGGGGCGCCAGGACGTCGGAGTGGACGATGATGCGCTTTGGCGGTCTTCGGTTGTCGTGCACCAATTCTGCGTCGAGCTCGGGGCCGACCCACTTCGCACCGTGCAGCGCCGATGCGGACGTGCCGGCCAGTACACCGCGCCGACGCGACCAGAGCCACGCCGCCCGCGCGCGCTGGCGCGCACTGAGCCTGATACCGGAGGGGGCGTAGACGCCTGGGTACACCGGTTCATACAGCGCCCGCATGGTGCGCTCCGGGATAGCGCCTGCGGCGAGTGCTTCCGCGGCCCGAAACGGCCAGTCCATCGACGGATCGTGCGCCCGCCCTGCGGTCGCGGCCAGTCACTCATCCCCAACCCTGCCGACAGTGCGAATCGCGACGCAAAACCCAGGTGGAGGGTCGCCAGACGCACACTCGCGCGGGAGGGCGGGCACGCGGGCGGGCGCGGGAGGGCGCGCGGGAGGGCCACCGGGTCGGGCGCGCGAAACTACAGCCGTTCGATGATGGTGACGTTCGCGGTGCCGCCGCCCTCGCACATGGTCTGCAGGCCGTACCGACCGCCGGTGCGCTCCAACGTATTCAGCATGGTGGTGAACAGCTTGGCTCCGGTGGCACCCAGCGGATGCCCGAGCGCGATCGCGCCGCCGGACGGGTTGACCTTCTCCGGGTCCGCCTTGATCTCCTTGAGCCACGCCATGACCACCGGCGCGAACGCCTCGTTGATCTCGACCGTGTCGATGTCGTCAATGGAAAGCCCGGTCTTCTCCAACGCATAACGGGTGGCTGGGATGGGACCGGTGAGCATGAACACCGGGTCGGCGCCGCGGGTACTGATGTGGTGGATGCGCGCACGCGGGGTCAGGCCGTGCTCCTTGACGGCCTGCTCGGAAGCCAGCAGCACCGCCGAAGCGCCGTCGGATATCTGACTGGCCATCGCCGCCGTCAGCCGGCCGCCCTCGACCAATGTCTTCAGCCCCGCCATCTTCTCCAGCGACGACTCACGTGGTCCTTCGTCGACCCGGAACGACCCGGATTCGGTTTCCACGGTGACGATTTCGTTGTCGAAGTTACCCCCGCGGATGGCCGCGAAGGCACGCTCGTGACTGGCCAGCGAATACTGCTCCATCTCCTCGCGCGAGAGGTTCCACTTCTCGGCGATCAGTTCGGAGCCGCGGAATTGGGAGATCTCCTGGTCGCCGTAGCGGTGCAGCCACTGCTTGGACTCGTTGGTCGGCGAGGTGAACCCGAACTGCTCGCCGACGGTCATCGCCGAGGAGATCGGGATCTGACTCATGTTCTGCATGCCGCCGGCCACGATCAGATCGGCGGTACCCGACAGGATCGCTTGTGCCCCAAAGGAAATAGCTTGTTGACTTGAGCCGCACTGCCGGTCGACGGTGACGCCGGGCACCTCTTCGGGATATCCCGCGGCCAACCACGACAACCGGGCGATATTGCCGGCCTGACCGCCGACGGCGTCGACGCACCCGGCGATCACGTCGTCGACGGCGCCCGGGTCGACGTCGTTGCGGTCGAACAGTCCGCGCCAGCCCAGCGCGCCCAGGTCGACGGGATGCACCCCGGCCAATGCGCCCCCGCGCTTGCCAACCGCGGTACGCACAGCGTCGATGACATAGGCCTCCGCCATTTCAGACTCCTTCTTTTGCGATCCCGCCCAGCACAATGGCGAGGTATTTCCGACCGACTTGCTGGGCGGTGAGCGGTCCGCCCGGTTGGTACCAGCGCACCGACACCCAGGTCGTGTCGCGGATGAAGCGGTAGACCAGGTCGACGTCGAGATCGGGCCGGAAGTAACCCTCCTCGATGCCCTGGTGCAGCACGTCGACCCACATCTTGCGCTGCTGTTTGTTGCGGTCCTCGAGGTAGGAGAACCGCGGCTGCGACGACAGCCGTTGCGCTTCGTCCTGGTAGATGACCACCTGGGCGTGGCGGTGCTCGATCGCCTCGAAGGATGCCATGAACAGGCCCTTGAGCCGCTCCAGCGGGTTGGGTTCGCTGTCGACGATTTCCCGGTAACGCAGAAAGAGCCAGTCCAGGAAGCCGCGCAGCAGTTCGTCGACCATTTCCTCTTTCGAGGCGAAGTGGTGATACAGGCTGCCGGACAGGATGCCCGCGCCGTCGGCGATGTCGCGCACCGTGGTGGCACGCAACCCGCGCTCGGCGAACATCACCGCAGCGAGTTCCAACAACTCGTCGCGGCGGCTGTTAGCCTGGCCGGCCACGCGCTCCACCGGGTCAGCGTATCAACCAAGCGCTTGCTCGGCCAACGGGCCTCCCCGCGAGGGGGTCAGCGCATCGTCACCACGGGTGGGCTCTGCGACACGTCAGCTTTCGCGCTCACGTAGGAGCGCACCTGACCTGACTTGGTCCCGCCGGCCTTGGTCTGGGCGGTCAGCGGAAAGATGACGTCCCCGGAAACCCGTGCGTCCAAATGATATTGGTCGAAGAACGCTACGCTCAGACCACTCACGTCCGGCTTACCCCAGACCACGGTGCCGTCGACCAGGTCGTAATCGCGTGCCCGCTGTGGGCAGCCGGGCGGCGCCAATTGCGCGGACCGCGTGCACTGAGTCAATTGCGCCGATATGGCTGACATGATCGCCGACTGCCCGGAATCGCTCAGCTCGAAATCCAAGCTGCCGAAACTGCCGGTGGACAGACTGTCGAGCAGGTACGGCTTCTTCAGCTTGACTGCCACATTCGCGTTGGTGCTGCCCGCATTCACCCAGCCTGGGAACACATACGCCGGCGACTTGCCGACCGCGGTTCCGAAGAACGTCAAGGTCTCGAACGCCTTGTTGTCGACGGAACTGACCGTGTCGATCTTGATCGCCGCTTGATCGATCTTCCATTCCTTGCCGGACCTCTTGGTCGACAACGTCACATCGGAGATGTTCTCGCCGAACTTCGCGCTCACGTGAACCTGGCCGAAACTCAGCGCGCCGGAGTCGCCGAGGATCTTGATGTCGGTGATGGGCCAATGCGCGATCTGCTTCTTGAGGATTTCGTCGGTGAGGAATTCCTTCGACCCCGGCTGATCGCTGCCGTAGCTCAGGGCCGTCTCCGCGTCGCCCCGCGCCAGTGCCTCGAGATATCCCTTCACCGCGTCCCCGGCGCTGCCCGATCTGCCGTCACTTCCGGACGACACCACCGCGATCACGACGAACACGACAACCACGACGACGACGGCGGCGGCGACACTCAGGGCGATGATGAGCGGCTTTCGGTTGCGCGGGCCCGGTGGTCCGAACTGGCCGAAATGCTGGGGACCCGACGGCCACTGCTGGTAGCCCGACTGCGGCTGCCCCGGCCACGCCGGAGGGGGCGGCACCGGCGGCGCGGACCCGGGCTGCGGCAGCTGCCAACCGGCCTGGGTCGCACCGTCAGCGGGATTTGGGGCCTGGCCCCATGGACCCGTAGTCACCACAAACCTTCTTTCCCAGCGTTGCTCATCAGCTATGTGCATCCCCCCCGTTGAACGGCCCGTAACCGATGCCAGGCCTCGGCTGATCCTAAGTCGTCTCGTTGCGGTTATTCCGCGCTCGATCCGGCCGCCGGTGGCCGGCCGTCACGGTGCGAGGCGACGTTCGGTCGCGCATTGTCGACCGGGCGGCGCCAATTCCGCGAAACACCACACAATCCGTTCGTCGCGTCGTATGTTCTCCCGGGTCGAATTTTGCTCAGTCAGTCCACAGTTGCTCCGACACAGGAAGGGCCGGAATCGTGTTGTACCTGACGTTGCCGCCGGAGATCAATTCACTGCGGATGTTCGCCGGAGCGGGAGCGGCGCCGATGCTGGAAGCGGCCACCGCATGGTGCGGACTGGCCGACGAACTGGGCTCCGCCGCGGAATCTTTCGGCTCGGTGACCGCCAACCTGGCCGGACAGGTATGGCACGGTCCGGCAGCTATCGCCATGGCCGCCAAGGCGGCTCAGTACACGACGCTCCTGAACTCGGCATCGGCACAGGCGACCGTCGCGGCCGCCCAAGCTACCGCGGTGGCAAGTGCTTTCGAAGCGGCCAAGGCGGCCACCGTCGATCCCCAGCTGATCGCAGCAAATCGCAACACCATGCTGAACCTGTTCCGCTCCAACATCTTCGGGCTCAACGCTCCGGCCATCGCGGCAGTCGAGGGAATCTACCAGGAGTTCTGGGCCGCCGACGTCACCGCGATGCTCGGCTACCACGGCGCTGCGTCCGCGGCGGTCGCACAGCTGTCGTCCTGGCAGCAGACGCTGTCGGAACTGCCCGGTATCGGCCGGCTTGTGGCCAGTGCGCAGGATTTCAACCTGGGCGTCGGCAATCGAGGCAGCGGCAACGTCGGCAGCGGCAACACCGGTGCCGGCAACTTCGGCAACGGCAATCGAGGCAACTCGAACGTCGGCGGGGGCAACAACGGCAACGCGAACATCGGCGGCGGAAACTACAGCGACCGCAACGTCGGCTTCGGGAACACCGGCGCGGGCAATTTCGGACTCGGGAATCTCAGTGTCGGTTTTGACAAAGGCGGCAACGCCGGCGCCGGTAACTGGGGCAACTTCAATTTCGGTTTCGGCAACAACGGCACCGCCAACATCGGCGCCGGTAACAACGGCGAGTACAACATCGGTTTCGGCCTCGACGGCAACAGACTGATCGGCATCGGCAATGCGTACTACAACCTGTCCACCGGACAGTTCACCTTCCACGGCCTGAACTCCGGCAGCGGCAACATCGGCTTCGGCAACTCAGGATCCAACAACATCGGCTTCTTCAATTCCGGCAGCGGCAACGTCGGCCTGTTCAACACGGGCAGCAACCCTTACGCCCCGGGCAGTCTGAGCAACCTGGGCATCGGCAATTCCGGCTTCGGCAACATCGGTTTCGGAAACTCGGCGAGCGGAAACTTCGGCATCGGCAACTCAGGCGTATTGAATACGGGCTTCGGTAACTCCGGCGGATTGAACACCGGTTTCGCGAACGCGGGCGTACTCAACACGGGGATGGACAATTCCGGCGACTACAACACCTTCGACGGAAACTCGGGCAACACCAACACCGGATTCTTCAATGCCGGCAACGCCAACACCGGCGTCGGGGTTATCACCGATAGTGGCGCAGCCACCTCGGGATTCGGTAATACGGGTCTGAACGTCAGTGGCTTCAACAACAGGGCCTCCGGCGGATTGGTGAACGGCAGCATGTCGGGCTTCTTCAACTCGGCGGGCGGAGCAGACCCCATGCTGGGTGAGAACGGCCGCGTCTCCGGCTTCTTCAATGCCGCGGTACCCGAACCGAACTCGGACCTCGTCAGCGGCTTCACCACCGGGTTATGGAATATGGGTTCGCAAATGGCGGGCCTGTTCAGCATCGCCGGACTGCTGAACACCCCGTTCTGACGACGCCCGAGAGCGGCGCCACGGTTCAGGGGTGCTGACTGGAGACCGAAATCACTTCCCCGGTCAGGTAACTCGAGTAGTCGCTGGCCAGGAATGCGATGGTGGCGGCCACCTCCCACGGCTCCGCAGCGCGCCCGAATGCCTCCCCGGCGGACAGCCGGTCCAGCAGTTCCACAGACGACGTCCTGTCCAGGAACTTGTGCCGCGCAATGCTGGGCGAGACCGCATTGATCCGCACTCCGTACTCGGCGGCTTCGATTGCGCTGCAACGGGTTAACGCCATGACACCGGCTTTCGCGGCGGCGTAGTGCGACTGCGAGTGCTGCGCCCGCCAGCCCAACACGCTGGCATTGTTGACGATCACGCCACCGTGGTCCGCGTCGCGGAAGTACCGCAACGCCGCCCGGGTGGCGCGGAACACCGACGTCAGCGATACGTCCAGGACGCGGTCCCATTCCTCGTCGGTCATATCGGCCACCGGCGTCTGACCACCCAGTCCGGCGTTGTTCACCAGCACATCGAGCCGACCGAATCGCGCTGTCGCCGTGGTGATCAGCGCGTCGACCTGCGCGGTGGACGTCACGTCGCACACGACATGCTCGACCCGGCCCAGCCCCAGCGCCGTCAACTCGTCCGCTGTCTCACCCAGGCGCCGTTCGTGGTGATCGGAGACCAGCACGTCGGCGCCCTCGACGAGTGCCCGGCGCGCGGTGGACGATCCGATGCCGGTGCCGGCAGCGGCGGTCACCACCACGACCTTGCCGTCCAGCAGTCCGTGTCCGGCAATCTCTTTCGGCGCTTCGGCCAAGCTCACCCTTTAACCTCCCGAGGCAGGCCGAGCACCCGCTCGGCGATGATGTTGCGCTGGATCTCGTTGGATCCGCCGTAAATGGTGTCGGCGCGGGTGAACAGATACAACCGCTGCCACTCGTCGAAATCACCGTCGGCCAGGGTCAGTCCCGGCTTGCCCAGCACATCCATCGCCAGCTCACCCAGGCTGCGATGCCAGTTGGCCCACAACAACTTCGACACGTTGTCCTGACCGGGCTGCTCCACATCCATGGTGGCCAGGGCGTAGGAACGCATGGCCCGCAGCCCGGTCCAGGCCCGGGTCAGCCGTTCCCGGATGAACGGGTCGTCCACCGCACCGGTGCGCTGTGCGAGCTCCGCCACATTCGAAAGCTCTCGGGCATAGACGATCTGCTGACCCAGCGTGGAAACGCCACGCTCGAAAGTGAGCGTTCCCATCGCGACCCGCCACCCGTCGCCGGGCTTACCAACCACCAGCGACGCCTCGGTGCGGGCGTCGTCGAAGAACACTTCGTTGAACTCCGCGGTGCCGGTGATCTGGATGATTGGCCGCACCTCCACACCGGGCTGATCCAACGGCACCAGCAGATACGACAACCCGGCGTGGCGTTTGGAGCCTTTCTCGGTGCGGGCCACCACGAAACACCACTGCGACAAGTGCGCCAGTGAGGTCCAGACCTTCTGGCCGTTGATCACCCAGTGGTCGCCGTCCAGCTCGGCGGTGGTCGCGACGTTGGCGAGATCGCTGCCGGCGCCCGGCTCGGAGTAACCCTGACACCACAATTCGGTGACGTCGAGGATGCGCGGCAGGAAGCGTTGCTGCTGCTCGGGAGTGCCGAACGCGATCAGGGTCGGACCCAGCAGTTCCTCGCCGAAGTGATTGACCTTGTCCGGGGCGTTGGCCAGCGCGTACTCCTCGTAGAACGCCACCCGGTGCGCGGTCGACAGTCCCCGGCCCCCGTGTTCGACCGGCCAGCCCAGACATGTCAGGCCCGCCGCGGCCAGATGCTGGTTCCAGGCTCGGCGTTCCTCGAACGCTTCGTGTTCGCGTCCCGGACCGCCGAGTCCCTTGAGTGCTGCGAATTCGCCGACCAGATTGTCGGCGAGCCACTGCCGTGCCTCGGCCCGGAACTCTTCGACGTCCTGCATAACCTGTAGGCTAACCTACCAAGCACTTGCTTTGTTAGCCTGGCGACGCAGCCCGCGATGCGGCCGTGTGCTGAGCAGGCGGGCAATCGATACAGGAGCGTCGATGACCAGCGATCCCCGGACCATACCGGCGGCGCTGGACGACCTTGCCCGCCGCTACCCCGATCACGACGCGCTGATCACCGACGACCGCAGCTTCACCGCGACCGCCCTGCGGGACGAAGTGCGCCGGGCGGCCGCGGCACTGGTGACCCTGGGTGTGGCACCGAAGGACCGGGTAGCCATCTGGTCGCCCAATACCTGGCACTGGGTGGTGGCCTGCCTGGCCATTCACCACGTCGGCGCCGCGATGGTGCCGCTGAACACGCGCTACACCGCCGAGGAAGCCACCGACATACTGGCCCGCACCGACGCTCCGGTGTTGTTCGCCGCCGGCCGCTTCCTGGGCACTGACCGAACCGCGGATCTCGATCGTGCGGCACTGCCCGCGCTGCGTCACATCGTGCGCATCGGGATCGACGAGTCCGACGGCACCTGGGCGGAATTCGTCGCCCACGGTGACGACCCCGCGGCGGTCCGCGAGGCAGCCGGGCGTGCCTCGGCCGTCACACCCGACGACGTCAGCGACATCCTGTTCACCTCCGGGACCACCGGCCGCAGCAAAGGTGTGCTGTGCGCGCACCGGCAGTCGCTGGCGGCATCGGCAGCGTGGGCGGCCAACGGCAAGATCACCAGCGCGGACCGCTATCTGTGCATCAACCCGTTCTTCCACAACTTCGGCTACAAGGCGGGCATCCTGGCCTGTCTGCAGACCGGCGCGACGCTGATCCCGCACCTGACCTTCGATCCGCTGCGCACGCTGCAGGCCATCGAGCGGCACCGCATCACCGTGTTGCCCGGGCCGCCGACCATCTATCAGGTGCTGCTCGACCACCCGGCCCGCGCCGACTACGACCTGAGTTCGCTGCGGTTCGCGGTGACCGGCGCGGCGACCGTTCCGGTGGTGCTGGTGGAACGCATGCAGTCCGAACTCGACATCGACATCGTGCTGACCGCGTACGGCCTGACCGAAGCCAACGGCATGGGCACCGCCTGCCGGCCTGAGGACGACGCGGTGACCGTGGCGACCACCTGTGGGCGCCCGTTCGCCGACTTCGAGCTACGCATCGACGACAGCGGTGAAGTGTTGCTGCGCGGTCCCAACGTGATGCTGGGCTACCTCGACGATCCGACGGCGACCGCGGCCGCGATCGACGCCGACGGCTGGCTGCACACCGGCGACATCGGCACCGTTGATGACGCCGGCAACCTGCGCATCACCGACCGGCTCAAGGACATGTACATCTGTGGCGGGTTCAACGTCTATCCGGCCGAAGTCGAACAGGTGTTGGCCCGCATGGACGGGATCGCCGACGCCGCCGTCATCGGGATCCCTGACCGGCGACTCGGTGAGGTGGGCCGCGCCTTCGTTGTGACGCGGCCCGGTGCCGATCTGGATGAGGAGTCGGTAATCGCCTACACCCGTGCGCATTTGGCGAATTTCAAAATACCGCGCTCGGTGCGGTTCGTCGACGCGTTGCCGCGCAACCCAGGCGGCAAGGTGGTCAAACCACAACTGCGAGAGATGACGTGATGGATCTAGAACTGGACGAACAGACCCAGGAGTTTCAGGCCGAGGTGCGCGATTTCCTGGCCGCCAACCGCGACTCGATCCCGACGAAGTCCTACGACAACGCCGAAGGCTTTGCCCAACATCGCATTTGGGACAAAGTGCTGTTCGATGCCGGTTTGTCGGTGATCACCTGGCCGGAGAAGTACGGCGGCCGCGACGCCCCACTGCTGCACTGGGTCGTCTACGAGGAAGAGTACTTCCGGGCCGGAGCACCCGGCCGGGCCAGCGCCAACGGCACCTCGATGCTGGCACCCACGCTGTTCTCGCACGGCACCGCAGCGCAGCTGGACCGCATTCTGCCGAAAATGGCCAGCGGCGAACAGATCTGGGCACAAGCCTGGTCCGAGCCCGAGTCCGGCAGCGACCTCGCGTCGTTGCGGTCGACCGCGACGCGGACCGACGGCGGCTGGTTGCTCAACGGGCAGAAGATCTGGAGCTCCCGCGCGCCGTTCGCCGAGATGGGATTCGGATTGTTCCGCTCCGATCCGCAATCCCAGCGCCATCAAGGGCTGACCTACTTCATGTTCGACCTCAAGGCCGCGGGCGTGACGGTACGCCCGATCGTCCAACTGGGTGGTGACACCGGATTCGGCGAGATCTTCCTCGACGACGTTTTCGTTGCCGACGAGGACGTGATCGGCACGCCCAACGACGGCTGGCGCGTCGCGATGAGCACCTCGAGCAACGAACGGGGCATGTCGCTGCGCAGCCCGGCCCGGTTCCTGGCCGCCGCCGAACGGCTGGTGCAGCTGTGGAAGGAGAGCGGCGCACCACCGGAGTTCGCCGACCGGGTCGCCGACGGCTGGATCAAGGCGCAGGCCTACCGGCTGCAGACTTTCGGCACCGTCACCCGGCTGGCCGCGGGAGGCGAACTGGGCGCGGAGTCGTCTGTCACCAAGGTGTTCTGGTCCGACCTGGACGTGCAACTGCACCAGACCGCACTCGATCTGCGCGCCGCCGACGGCGAACTGGCCGGACCGTGGACCGAAGGCCTGTTGTTCGCCCTCGGCGGCCCGATCTACGCCGGCACCAACGAGATTCAGCGCAACATCATCTCCGAACGCCTGCTCGGCCTGCCTCGAGAAAAGAAGGGGTAGAAACGCCAATGGAATTCATCCTCGACGAACAGCAGCGTGACTTCGCCGCGAGCATCGACGCCGCCCTGGGCGCCGCGGACCTCCCGGGCGCGGTGCGCGCCTGGGCCGCAGGCGATGCCAAACCCGGCTTGAAGGTGTGGGAGCAACTGGCCAACATCGGCGTCACCGCGCTGATGGTGCCGGAGAAGTACGACGGCATCGACGCATCGCCGGTCGATCTGGTGGTGGCGTGTGAGCGCCTCGGACGCTGGTGTGTGCCCGGCCCGGTCACCGAATCCATCGCCGTCGCACCGGTATTGCTTGCCTGCGATGCTCAAGCCGAGCGCTCCGCCCGGCTGGCCGCCGGCGAGTTGATCGCCACCGTCGCGCTGCCGCCACAGGTGCCGCGGGCGGTCGACGCCGACGTCGCCGAGCTGGTGCTGATGGTGGACCAAGACGTCAGCGAAGCGACCCCCGGCGGACGCCACGAGTCCGTGGACCCCAGCCGTCGCTTGTTCGACGTCACGGCCACCGGGGACGCCTGGCCGGCGGATGTCGACCGGGCCTTCGAGTTCGGCGCGCTGGCCACCGCGGCGCAGCTGGTCGGTGCGGCTGAGGCGTTGCTGGCCGGCAGCGTGGACTACGCCAAACAGCGGTCCCAGTTCGGCCGTGTGATCGGCTCGTATCAGGCGATCAAGCACAAGCTTGCCGACGTGCACATCGCGGTCGAACTGGCCCGGCCGCTGGTGTACGGCGCGGCGCTGTCGATGCAGCCCCGCGACGTCAGCGCGGCCAAAGCGGCAGCGGCCGAGGCTGGTCTGCTGGCCGCACGCTCGGCGTTGCAGACCCACGGTGCCATCGGTTTCACTCAGGAGCACGACCTATCGCTGTTGTTGTTGCGGGTGCAGGCGTTGCGATCGGCCTGGGGTACACCGCGATCGCACCGGCGACGAGTGCTGGAGGCGTTATGACCGAAGAACGCGAGATGTTGCGCGACACCGTCGCCGCACTGGTGGGCAAGCACGCCGGCCCGGCCGCCGTGCGGGCGGCGATCGAGTCCGAACGAGGTTACGACGAGTCGCTGTGGCAGTTGTTGTGCGAGCAGGTCGGCGCAGCCGCGCTGGTCGTCCCGGACGAACTCGGCGGCGCGGGCGGCGAACTGGCGGATGCCGCCACGGTGCTGCAGGAGCTGGGCCGCGCGCTGGTGCCGTCCCCGCTGTGGGGTACCACCCTGGCCGAGCTCGCGCTGCTGGCCGCGGCAGAACCCGATGCCGAGACGCTGGCGGCGCTGGCCGACGGCAGCTCGATCGGGGCGCTGGTGCTCGACCCGGACTACGTGGTCAACGGTGACGTCGCCGACGTCGTCGTGGCCGCCGCCGACGGCCGGGTGAGCAGGTGGACCGAGTTCAGCGCGGAACCGGTGACGACCATGGATCTGACTCGCCGACTGGCGCGCCTGACCCCCACGGACACCGCCGACCTGGGTGCCGATCCGGGTCTGGCGGACTTCGCGGCCATTCTGCTGGCGGCCGAGCAGATCGGTGCTGCCGAGCGGTGTCTGGACCTGACCGTCGAATATGCCAAGAGCCGCGTGCAATTCGGCCGCCCGATCGGCAGCTTCCAGGCGCTCAAGCACCGGATGGCGGACCTGTACGTCACCGTCGCCGCCGCGAAGGCCGTCGTCAACGAGGCATGCGACCAGCCCACACCCGTCAATGCCGCCACGGCCAGACTGGCCGCGACCGAGGCGCTGAACATGGTGGCGGCCGAGGCTATTCAGCTGCACGGTGGGATCGCGATCACCTGGGAACACGATATGCATCTGTACTTCAAACGCGCCCACGGCAGTGCGCAGTTGCTGAGCACTACGCGAGACATTCTGCGCGGCTTGGAATCCGAAGTTCTGCCGGCATCGTGACCCGGCACGTCGCGCTGCGCGCAGGCATCCCACCGTTCTACGTGATGGATGTCTGGCTGGCGGCCGCCGAGCGCCAGCGCACGCACGGCGACCTGGTGAATCTGTCGGCCGGCCAACCCAGCGTGGGTGCCCCGGAACCGGTGCGCGCCGCGGCCGCCGCGGCCTTGCATCGCAACCAGTTGGGTTACACCGTTGCGCTGGGCATTCCCGAGCTGCGGGCCGCGATAGCGGCAGATTATCAAGTGCGTCACGGTATTTCGGTTGAGCCGGATGCGGTGATCGTCACCACGGGATCCTCGGGTGGCTTCCTGCTGGCGTTTCTGGCCTGCTTCGACGTGGGCGACCGGGTCGCGATGGCCGGTCCCGGGTACCCTTGCTACCGAAACATCCTGTCGGCGTTGGGATGTGAAGTGGTCGAGATCCCGTGCGGACCCGAGACCCGGTTCCAGCCCACTGCCCAGATGCTGGCCGCGCTGGACCCGCCGGTGCAGGGCGTCATCGTCGCCAGTCCGGCCAACCCGACCGGCACCGTGATCCCGCCGGAGGAACTCGCGGCGATCGCATCCTGGTGTGACGACACCGGCGTGCGGTTGATCAGTGACGAGGTCTACCACGGGTTGGTGTACGACGGGGCGCCGCAGACCAGTTCGGCCTGGCAGACCTCGCGAAATGCCGTGGTGGTCAACAGTTTCTCCAAGTACTACGCGATGACGGGCTGGCGGTTGGGCTGGCTGCTGGTGCCGGCCGAACTGCGCCGCGCAGTCGACTGTCTGACCGGCAACTTCAGCATCTGCCCGCCGGTGTTGTCGCAGACCGCCGCGGTGTCGGCGTTCACCCCGGAATCGACCGCTGAGGCCGAGACGAATCTGCAGCACTATGCGGTGAACCGCGCGCTGCTGCTCGACGGACTGCGCGGCATCGGCCTCGACCGGCTGGCCCCGACCGACGGTGCGTTCTACGTCTACGCCGACGTCTCCGACTTCACTGCCGACTCGCTGCGGTTCTGTTCGAAATTGTTGAGCGACACCGGTGTTGCGATCGCACCGGGTATCGACTTCGACCCGGCACGGGGCAGCTCCTTCGTCCGGCTGTCGTTCGCCGGACCGACCGGCGACGTCGAAGAGGCGTTACGCCGGCTCGGTTCGTGGCTCCCGCGCCAGTAGCGCGTCGATGCGGGCCTCGAGAGCGGCCCGGTCCAGGTCGCCGAGGTTGATCCCGAAATCGGCGGCGAGGGTGTCCACCACCGCTGCCGCGTCGTCGAGGTCGATCTTCTCGGTGCCGCCGGGCCGGTGGATGACCAGCGTGCGCCCGCCCAGGTTCATCCGCCCCTCCTCGGTGACTCGGGCCGCCATCAAGTCGGTGACGAAGTGCGACGACGGATGCGTCGAGACATACCAGCTTCCGACCGTCAGATCGATCGGCGGCCGGGTCTTCGTGGCGAACTCGTACAACGGCTGCCACTCGTCGCGCAGCCGGGCCGCCAGGACGAGTCCGTCGCCGCCGTCCTGCAGACGGTACGGCTCGTGCCTGGTCTGCTGCGCACCGCCGGTCAGCAACCGCAGCGGCGAGGTGGGCGTCTGGCCACCGAAGCCGACATCGACGAGGTAGGGGCCGGCGCAGCCGGGGAAGGTCACCGCCAGGACGGTGTGGGACTGCGCCGGGATCGGGGCGTCCGGAGCCCTCATCCAAATCACCCGTCCGGTCAGGCGGCGCACCTTGAAACCCAGGTCGGCCAACACATATCCCAGCAAGCCGTTGTGCTCGTAGCAGTAACCGCCGCGACGCCGGTGGACGAGCTTGTCAGCCAGTGCCGCGGGGCTCAGGTCGTCCACGGGCACACCCAGGAACGGATCCAGGTTCTCGAACGGGATTGCCCGGGTGTGGGAGGCGATCAACCGTTCGAGGACCTCCAGGGTCGGCTCAGCAGCGCCGCGGTAGTCGATGCGCTCGAAGTACGCGGTCAGATCCAGTGCCATGCCGCCATTGTGGCCCCCACGACCCTCCCGGGCGATAGTTGCCGGAACGGTACCTACGCAAGGAACTGGTTCGCTACTGTTGACCTCGCGCATCATCCAACGCCGCGAAGGGGAAACGCCGAGATATGCCTGAAGACTCCCCTACCGAGGGCGCGGCAGCCAGCGGGATCGTTGCGGAGTTGGCAGCGGCCGGCTTCGAAGACGCGCAGCAGGTCGGACGCGGCGGCGCCGGTGTCATCTACCGCTGTTCGGAGACGGCGTTGGGAAGAAGCGTTGCGGTCAAAGTGCTGCCGTCTTCCTTCGACCAGGAGAGTCAGGAACGCTTCCTGCGCGAGGGCTACGCGATGGGCGGATTGTCCGGCCACCCGAATATCGTCCACATCCTGCGGGTAGGGGTCACCACCAGCAACCGGCCCTACATCGTAATGCCCTATCACGCCGCGGATTCCCTGGCGGTACGTTTGCACAACGAGGGTGCGACTCCGTGGCCCGAGGCGCTGCGGATCGGTGTAAAGCTCTGCGGGGCACTGGAAACCGCCCACCGCAACGGCACGTTGCACCGCGACATCAAGCCGGCGAACGTGCTGATCAACGATTACGGCGAACCGCAACTGAGCGATTTCGGCATCGCCCGTATCGAGGGTGGCTACGAGACCGCAACGGGATTCTTCTCCGGCACCATCGACTACACCGCGCCAGAGGTGATGACCGGCAACCAGGCGACCGTCGTCTCCGATGTCTATTCGCTCGGCGCCACCATCTTCGCGCTGATCGCAGGCAATGCCGCACACGAGCGCAGGAAGGGCGAAGACCTCATCGCCCAGTATCTGCGCATCAGTTCCAGCGGCGTCCCGGATCTGCGCCCCGAAGGAATCCCCGACTCGGTGTGCGCGGCGATAGAGCACGCAATGTCGATCGAGCCCGCGAAACGCCCGTCGTCGGCGGAGGCGTTCGGACGCGAGTTGCAAGCCGCGCAGCGCGCCAACGGCCTGAAGCCCGACGCGATGGCCATCACCAGCGCGCCGGACGGTACCGGGCGCACCGCAATACTGACCCCGGGCGTGTCGGTGACCCCGCCGGGCGCGACCGGCGATACCCGGCAGACTCCGCCGCCCAGCCCGGACACGTCGAACATGCATTCGCCGACCCGGCAGATCCCACGCCAGGACGGGCCGACGTCGTTCATCGGTCAGCCCCCCACATCCCAGGGCGACCCTGGCCGGGACGAGTTTTCCGAGGCCGCGCAGGTGCTGCGGACCGCGAACGCCGCACCTGCCCAACCGCCGGCCGGCACCGGCGGCACGCCGCCACCACACCGCCCTGAACCGGCCGGCACGGCGGGACGATTCGGGCCGCCGGGTTCCAACAAGCGCCGCCTGCTGATAGCGGCCGCGGTTGCCGCGGCGTTGCTGTTGGTCGCCGGCATCGTCCTGATCGCGCTTCCCCAGGCCGAGAAACACGAGAACGCGTCGTCCCACCCGCCGACCCAGGCGCCGGTGCAGTGGAAATCGATCACCAATGCGCGCATCGCGCGCGATGCCGCAGCGACCACGCAGTCCGACGGCACGATATGGATCTTCGGCGGCGTCGGCAGCAACGGCACGGTCACCGCCCGGCACGAGGGTTACGACCCGGCCGTCGACGAATGGAAGGGTGGCGACGACCTTCCCGTCCCGATTCAGCGTGCCTCGGCAGTGACCTGGCAGGGCAATCCGGTGATACTTGGCGGCTGGAAGACGACGGGCGCGAAACCCGTTGCCAGCGACCAGGTTTGGCGTGTAGTCAACAGCCACTGGGTGGAGCTGCCGCGGATGTTGCAGCCCAGGGCGGCCGCGGCCGCGGTAGTGATCGGCGACCGCATCATCGTCGCCGGCGGTGTGGACGCCAACGGCGCACTGGTGAGCACCACCGAGATTTTCGACGGCAACTCCTGGATCCTGGGCACCCCCCTTCCGACGCCGCGGCAGCTGCCCGCCGCCGCCTCGGACGGCAAGCTGATGTACGTGGTCGGCGGAGCCAGTGCAGGCACCGATTCGGCCGCCGTCGAGGCCTACGACCCGGATGCCAAGACCTGGACCACGCTGCCGTCGCTGCCGCAGCCGCGGAGTGACCTGGGGGTGGCCATCGCCGATGGACGTCTGGTGGCCGCCGGCGGTTTGTCCGGTGGTCAGGTGCTCAAGAGCGTGTCCGTGTTCGACCTGACCGCCAAGTCTTGGGACAACCTGCCCGACATGGCGTCGGCCCGGCACGGCATGGCGGTCGCGGCGGTGGCCAAGACGGTGTACGCGATCGGCGGGTCGACCGACGCCACAGATCAGCAGGTGGTGTCCACGGCGGAGTCGCTGACCTTGCCGGCTCGCAAGACGCAACCCGCGGCCCAATGGCGCACCCTGCCCCCGGCCAAGAGCCCCCGGCTGATGATGGCGTGGACGGTGCTCAACGACAAGATCTGGCTGATGGGCGGCCTGTACAACGGCGGCGTGCTGACCACCGTCGAGAGTTACCAACCGAGCACCGGCGTCTGGGAAACCGGACCTCCGTTGCCGATACCGCTGCACCATGCGGCTGCGGCCACGTATCGGGGTGAGGTGATCGTGCTGGGCGGCGCGAGCGACAACATCGCGGACGCATCCAATAAGGTCTTCGCGTTGCGCGGCAACAACTGGGTCGAGTTACCCAGCCTGACCCATTCGCGGGCGGCACCGGCGGCCGCGGTGGTCGGCGACAAGCTCGTCGTGATGGGCGGGCAGAGCGCCAAGCAGTTGGTGCCCCAGACCGAGGTCTTCGACGGTACGTCGTGGAAAGACTCCGCCAACATGCTGACCCCGCGCGAGCACCTGGCCGCGGTGTCGGACGGCACCTACGTCTACGCCGTCGGTGGGCGGTTCCTGTCTGCCGACAAGAATTCCGCGGCGTTGGAGCGGTTCGACCCGGCAGCCGGGAGCTGGGCCAAGCTGGTCGAGATGCCGACACCGCGCGGAAGCTACGGCGCCACGTTCATCGACGGGCGGGTGGTCGCCGTGGGCGGCGAAGAACCGACCCAGGTGCTGGCCGTCGTCGAGGCCTATGACGTGGCCGAGGCGAAATGGTCGACGCTGACCCCGATGCCGACCCCGCGGCACGGTGAGGCGGTGGCCGCGGTGGGCCACACCATCTACGTCATCGGTGGGGCGAATCGCCCCTCCCACGAAGGCGGCACCGCGACCGTCGAGGCCCTCGACTTCAATTAGCACCATTCCGGGTGCGGCGTTCGCTTGTTTTAGCTCTGTGGAATATGGGGACTCGTTACAGACGTTCGCCCACACCACCGCAGATCGATCGAGCAACGGAGCTGATCATGAGTGACAACACCGTCCGGATTGTGATCGCCGCACTGGTAATCATCGCTTTGATCGCGCTGATCGCCGCCCTCGCGGCCAGGGCCAGACGCCGCCGCCGCGTGCAGCAGGCCGAGGAGATCCGCGAGCAGGCCCGGGTGGAGACTTCGCGGGTGGAGCGGCGCGAGGCGCTCGCCGAAGAGACTGCGGCCAAGGCGCGCGCGGCGCAGGCCGAGGCGGAGGCGAAAGCCGCCGAGGCGGCCCGACTGCAGGACCGCGCCGCCGCCCACCAGAGCGAAGCGGCCACCTCGCGCGAGAAACTCGACGAGCAGTGGCAGCGCGCCGAGCAGCTGCACCCGACCGGCGGCGTAGAGCAGCCGGACGCAGCCCGCACCGATCGCACCGCGGCGACCGGTGCAGAGGCGTGGGCCGGCGAATCCGGAAATTACCAGGACGACGAGCATTTCCGTGGGGCCCGCAACTGAACTCCCCGGTCAAGTAACGCTGCTGCGAAAACTCCCTCCAAACTCCTTTCGCAGCAGCGTTACCCATGCGGCTTGACCGCCCGCCGGGACTCGGCGGCGACCTGCCGCTCGCGCGCGTACAACAACCCGTAGGTGAAGCCGTTCTCGCCGGCGGTGGTCCCTGCCGAGACCGCCATTCGACGCAGCACCCCGGTGGCCACCTCCGCGTCCTGATGATCGCCCAGTATCGACTGAATGCGCTTGTAGCGCTTGACGGTGCGCTTCGCCGACTTGTCCAACGGCCGGCACAGTTCAGCGGCGTACCGGGCCCGCTTGGCGGCCTTGCGCGCTCGGTGCAACGACTCCCCCGACCCCTGTCGCACCGCAGATGCCAGCCGGCGGTTCGCTTTACGCTGTGCCCGGCGCGCCCGCTGCTGCAGCGTCTTTGATGAAATATCTTGTGCTAGAGGTGGTTTGGCCCGCATATCGAGCAACGCCGACAGCAGGGCCGCATACCGGTCGGATTCCATCGCCTCGCGCACCCGGGTGCGGGCGGGTAGCTCGACGGCCTTGAGGTCATTGCGGATCCGTGACTTGACCGGACCCAGCACCAGCTCTGCGGGAAGCTCGTCGATTGCCGCGGCAAACCGGCCGAGCTGAACCTGGCAGTCGCGGACCTCGCCGAGCAGGCCCGCGAACCACTTCAGTTCCCCGTCCAGCTCGCCGATCGCGGAACCGTCCAGCACCTTGCTGAAGACGCGCAACGTGCTGCGCAGCCGCCGGATCGCCACCCGGGTGTCGTGGATGGGATCTGCCCCGCTGCGCAGACCGGTGTCACCGGCCAGCACCGCGTCGATCTGGGTGCTCAGATATCCGACAAGGGCGTTGGTGGCATGTTTTCCGGGCATACCCCACCGCATTTCCAGTCGCGCACCGGTCAAACCTGCGGCCGGACCGACCTCACCGACCCGGCATCGGACCCGGACCCGGACCCGGACCCACCGGACCCGCCGGGTCAGCGGCAAGGTGAGTGCCGGTCTTCGGGCCGATATCGGATACCTGCCACTTGTCGCCGGCTTTGTTGACCGTGACCTGCAGCAGGATGACCGATACCCGCGCCTTCGGATTCTGCACGTTGCGGGTGGTCTGCGCAGCGGACACCACCACCTGGTAGACCTGCCCGGGCTGGGCCACGGCGTCGGTGGCGAGTACCTCGCCGGACGATGTGACCTGCGCCTGCGTCATGATCCCCCTGAGCAGTTCGCTCGCGTTGACGTACTTGTCCTTCAACGACTGCGACACCCCATCCTCGACCGAGCGGAAGAAGGCGTCGGGGTCCTCGAAGGTGTACGTCAGCGATTTCAGCGCATAGTCCCGGGCCAGGTTGGCCGCGGCATCCCGATCGGCCGCGCTGTGCCGCATCCCGGCCAGCTGAGCGGACACCGCTCGGTACTTGTCGAAGCAGAGCCATCCGGCCACCGCCACCGCAGCGACCGCGACGACCAGCATCCACCTGCGCACTCTTCTCTGCTGCGGCTGCGGCCGCGGCCGCGCGGCGGGCACCCCCGACTCCTCGACCTCATCGGCCGTGGTGTCAGCGACGTCCTCGACGATCTCCTCGGTCACGGTACTCATCGGTGTCCTTCCGGGACGGTCACCTGAACGCGGACCGCGCCCGCATCGGTGAAAGTGGATTCCCAAATGTCGACGAAATGCCCAGCGTCGACCTTGAATCCGCGCAACGGCGCGGTCGCCGGCTCCAATGCCGCAGCGAAGGTACTCAACGGCCCCGACAACATCTCGAGGTACTGCTTGAGGTTGGCCACCAGGGTGGGAATGGGAGCGCCCGGGGCGAAGGCGCCGTCCCCGGTGTGGGCGTAGGCGTCCACATCTCGGGTCAGCCGCGCCAGTGCGAGCAACGAACCGGGCAGCAACCTGCCGCTGCGACTCAGCACGCCGCCGACATCCTGATCCCTGAGGTTGTCGGTCAGCGTCGCAAGATTGCCGAACAGCGTGGACAGCTCCTGCTTGTTCGCGCTCTCCATGTTCGCGGCCGCAGCCGCGGTGGCCGCCAGCGAGTCGACGGCGGCATCGTTACCGGCGAACGCCTCCGACACGTTGCTGACGATGGTGTTGACGTAAGTCGGATTGAGCACCGAGAGCAGCGCATTGGCCTTGTTGAGCAGATCACTGACCGTAACCGCGGCGGCCACCCGGCCGGGTGGGATCACCGTACCGTCGCTGAAGTACGGCGGGGCGAGGCGCTTGGGTGTGAAGTCGATGTACTGTTCGCCGACCAGCGACAGGTTTTGGATACTGATCCCACTGTCGGCCGGAATCGGATGATGGCGATCCAGATCAATTGACACCGTCAATCCGCTTGCGGTGGTGTGGATTCCGGCCACCCTGCCGACCCGGATGCCACGCATGGTCACCTGCGAGGTGGGCATCAGGCCACCGGAGTTGTCCAGCAACAGGGTGAGCCGGCACGGCTGGGCCGTCGGATCGGCGCCGAGCACACCGAACGTCAAATACCCCGCACCCAGCAGCGTCGCGACCGCGAGGATCGCTGAGGTGACAACGGCGTTGAACTTCATGGCAGCATCCCCATCGACTGCAGCACTGAGATCGCCTCGTCCGCGCGAGTTCTGGGGGTGACCGACACGCTGAGCCTGGGCCCACCACTGCTGTAGAACGGGATCAGGCGGTCGCGGATCAGAGCGATCATCTTGTCGGCCATGGCAGGCAAGGTGATATCGGCCGAGGCGATGGTCCGCACCGTCGGGGTGATGTAGGACAGCATCTGCAGGAGGTCGGGGGTGTTGGGGACCAACAACTGTCCCCCGTAGCGACCGAGATCCTGGGCGCAGACCAGCAGCGCAACGATGCCGGGCAACACCGCCGACATCGCTCGCAGTCGTACCGGTCCTTCGTTGATCAACCGGTCGAATGCCCCGGTGTCGGCCAGTAGTTCGGCGCTGACCCGCTGCGTCCCGGTCAGGATTTCGTCGATAGTGCCCTGGTTGGTTGCCAGGTCGTGCAGCATTGCGGCGAGTTTGTCGCGCATCCGGTCCAACTCGGCCGGGTCCTTGGAGAACGCCGTGTTGAAGTTGACGACGGATTCTTCGAGCGTGCCGAGCGAGCCGCCGGAGACCAGGGTGGACACCGATCGCAACACGTCCTCGATATTGTCGGCGGGGACGGTGTTGCGCAGCGGTATGGTGTCGCCATCGTGCAGTGCGGCAGCGGCCGGATTCTGCTCCGGTAACAGCGCAATGTAGATGTCTCCCAACACCGTTGCCTGACGCAACTCGGCCCGGGTGTTCTTCGGCACCCTGATGTTCTTGTCGAGTTCGACGTAGGCCACCGCGGTGCGGCCCACCAACCGGACCCGGTCCAGGACTCCCACCTGCACTCCGCCCAGATCGACTTTGGCTCTGGCCGGCAGATTCAGCACGCTGGAGAACTCGATCTTGATGGTGTACTTGTCCTCCGGCACAAAGGCGCCGGGCACCGGCAATCGGCTCGGGTCCAGCGAGCAACCTGGCAACAGGCCGATCACCGTGCACGCCAACACCGTCAGGATCCGCCGCTTCACGAGACCGCCGCCCCGAGCAGCAGATCGGTCAGCCCCAGAGCGGCCGCCTCGGAGGTGGCGCCGGGCGCACAGGCCACCTCAGCGCCCGGTGTCCTGCGCTGCTGCAACACGCTGCAAATGGCGTCGGCCTGTGCCGGCGACACCGACACCTGTGGTGGCAGGTAGGTGACATTGTGGGTTCCCCAGGCCGGCCGGTACTGCGTCGCAATCCAATTGGTGATCGGCGGCAGAGCGTTGATGAGACCGACGATCTGCGGGGTGTAGGCGGTGAGCACATCACGCAGCCACGGGATCAGCTTGTCTCCGATGTTGTTGTAGGCCCTGGGGCCGAACCGATTCAACGCATCGACCAATAACGGCAACGAATGCGCAAGGTGGGCCAGCGCCGTACCGAACCCGGTCGACAGACCTTCGATCATCCGCAGGCTCTCCGGCAGTGTCTGCAGCACACCGGCCAAGGTGTCCCAGTGCTGCAGCAGATCGGAGGTGAGAACCTCGCTGTTGGACAGCAATTGGCGATATTCGGCATCGGCGTGGTTGGGGTCGCCGATCAGAGTGACCAGATCGCGCAAGGTCTGGTTGATTCCCGGCCCGGTGCCCTCCAACGAGCGACTCAGCGCACCCAGACTCTCGTTGATCGCCTCAGCACCCGGCGCATGCATCGGATCCTGGCCCGGGGACGTTCCCAACACCGCACCGGCGAGTTTGTCCACGGCAGAGAAGGTTTGGCTCACGCTGATCGGTGTTTTAGTGGACTCCAGCCGGATGCACTGCGAGCCGGCGAATTTCGGCCCGGCAGCGTACGGTTTGGTGAGTTCGACGTGCCGGTCGGCGACGATCGACTGAGAATAGGTGAGCGCGCCGACGTCGGCCGGCAGGTCGAGGTCGCCCGGTACGGTGAAGTCGACCTGGACGTGGTCGGTTGTGTTGGTGATCCTGGTCACCGAACCCACATCGACGCCCAGCAGTTGCACCTTGTTCCCCGGATAAAGCCCCACGGCATCAGTGAATTCCGCGCACAACGTCCTGGTGGTGGGCGCCACCATCGTGGCGCCGGTGACGACGGCGACAACGGCCACCAGGACTACAGCGGCGGCCCCGATCCAGGCGGACTTCTTCGTCATATCAGCACCGCTTCGCCATGCTCGGCAGGCAGATGTCCGGTGCCCGCGCCACCCGGTTGCTCTGGTCCACGACGAGAGTCTTTCCTTGCAGCATCGGCAACAGGACGTTGGCGATCTGCGTCAGTCCTTCGCTGGCCTTGCCGACCCGCTCCGGGTGGCCGACCAGCGCGGTGACGATGTCGTCGATGCCGTTGACCGAGGGGGCCAGCTCGCGGTGGTAGAACACCATGACGCGGTCGATGATGCGGGTCAGTTCACCCAACAGCGTGAAGAACTCAATGATGTCGACGGACTTCGAGGTGTAGCGCTGCCCGACCAACGCGAACTGCTCGATCAGCGCGGTGAGCTGGTTCCGGCCCGCCGCGAAGGCACTGCTGGCGTCGTTGATGAAATCCATGCCGCGGTGGAAGTCACCGCTCATCTTGCTCATCGAACGGGTCAGTTCGTTGGCGGACTGCAGGATTTCCCGCAAGGCGTTGGGGTATTTGTTGGTGGCGTCGGCGAGCTCGGTGAAGGTGTCGTGGATGACCCGGCCGTTGACATCCCTGATGAAGGGCGTGACGGCCTGGATGATGTCATTTCCCTGGAACGGCGTCTTGACATGATGCGGGGGAATCACGTTGTCCCCCAACGGTTTGCTGCCCTGCGGGTCGAGAGACACGTAGTGGCCACCCAGTGGGGTCAGCAGCCGGATGTCCAGGGTGGAGTCCGAACCGATGGCCACCGAGCGCTTGATGTCGAACTTCACCTCGACCAGCGCCCGGTTCAATGCGACACTGGTGACCTTTCCGACCGGAACCCCGGCGATGCGAACCTCGTCGCCGGACCGCACCCCGCCGGAGGTGCTGGAATGCGCCGTGTACCCGGCTTGCCCGGTCGGATTGACGTAAGCCAGGCCGGTGGTGACCAGTGCCACCAGGATCGCGCAGAGGCCGACGACTCCCAGCCGTCGGGTGCGGGCTGCTTCGGCGCGATCGTCAAGCGCGCGCCGGTGACGGAACCAGAGTGCCACTATCTGCACACCACCAAATCCTGTTGCGCGAAGGACACTTCGCCGATGCCGGGGAGGTGGACCTCGCCGTTGGAGCAGGAGTAGGCGGGCCGCTGGTCGTCGACCAGGGAGTCACGCAGGCCCTGGATCAGGGTGGGCGTCAGGGACAGGCCGGCGATCACCGTCGGGGTCTGCGGGAACAACCGGGTGGCGAGCCCGTACAGCGGCGATGTCGACGCGTCGAAACCTTGTTCGGCGCTCTGCAACAGGTGCACGAGGCTGCGCATCATGGGTAGTTCGATGTCGATCGAAGTGCGGAACGCCTCGGCTTTGGCAGTGAAGGTGGTCAGCGCATCGTTGAGCGCGTCAATGAGATTGAACAGCTGCTGCGACTTGCCGCCGAGGTCTCGGGACAAATCGCTGAGGTTGCGCAGCAGCACGGTGATCACGGCCTGGCGGTTGACCGCGTACTTGGAGATGGTGTCGAGATCGCGCAACACCGGCCCGATTCCGGTCTCGTCGCCCTGGATCAACCGCAGCAGATTCTCCCCGAACTGATTGAGTTGCGCGGCGTCGAGGGTCTGGAAGACGGGGCGAAACCCGTTGAACAGCTTGGTGATGTCGAACGACGGCACGGTCTGTCCCACCGGGATGGTGGAGCCGTCGGGTAGCCGGTCGCCGGGCGTCACACCCCCCGGTGACGTCTGGACCAGTTCCACGTAACGCTGGCCCAGCAGGTTCTGGTAGCGCACCGCCGCAATGGTGTTGCGGTATAACGGGTGTTCGTCGAGTGAGCTGAAGGAGACCTGGGCATTGCGGCCGTCGAGCCGGATGGCCTCGACTTTTCCGACCTGGACCCCCGAGATGCGGACGTCGTTGCCGACGTCGAGTCCGGAGACGTCGGTGAACGTCGCCGTATAGTGCGATACCGCTCCAGTGACCGGGTTGCGCAGCGCGCTGAGCAACAGAATGGCACACACCGTGGCCACTGCGGTGAACAGCGTCACCCAGAATGCGGGTCTGGCAAGGTTTCTCATCGGCCCGGCGCCACACTGACTTCGGTGCGCAGCTTCACCTGTCCGTCGTCGATTACGAATGCGCCACCGAAGCGGTCGAGCAGCCCGGAAAGCCGGTCATAGGCGGGCGCCAGGCTGCCGGCGGCGAACGAGGCCGGGATTCCGACATTCATGATCGCGTTGACCAGCGCAGCGATCCAGGTGTTGTGTCGCGCCGACAGTTGACCGACGTCGATCAACAGCTGACCGGTCTGGGTGAAGACCCGGTTGGTGCGATCAACACCGCCGGCCGCTACCAGCGGCGTGAGCCCGTCGAGCAGGCCGGTCGTCTGACCGACCGCGGGCAGCGTGTCGTTGAGACCGCTGACGAACGACGCCAGTACCGAAAGTGATTGTGCGACAGGCATGGTCTTGGTATCGGAGATGATCCTGGCCAGGTCTGAGCCGGCCCTGGCGACCGGTTCGATGATGCCGGCGTGCCGGCGCAGCACCTCGACGACGTGCTCGAATTCGGGGGTGTCGAAGCTTCGACTCAGTTTCTGACCCTGCCGCAACAGCCCGGTGATGGAGGCAGCCTGCGCATCGACGCTCATCACCAGGGTTTGATCGGGCCGTAGCGGGGGACCATTGCCGTCGCTGACGAGTTCGACCGCTGCGGTGCCGAACACGTTCGACGAGGTGAACCTGGCTTTGGTGGCGGTGGTCAGCGCCCGGGCCTGTTGCGGGTCCAACAGCACCGTCATGCGTTGCCGGTTGTAACCGGCCGATTCCAGTTCCTTGACCGACCCGATGGCCAGGCCGTGGAACTTCACCTCGGCGCCGGGCGCCAGGCCCTCACCGATCGTGTCGGCGACAACGGTCAGCCGAAAGGTGTTGTCGTAGGCCCCGTCTGCGGTCTGGTAGAGCAGGACGCCAATGCCGGTGAACACGGCGGCGACCGCCACACCGCGGATTCGCAACGTCCGCGCAGTTGCTCCCAGCGCGATCAGTTCTCGAAATGTCATGTGCTACCCCGACAACCGTAGGCCCGGGTTGTTGCCCCAGAAGACCAGCGTCAGCACCATGTCAGCGATGACGACGGAGATCAGGCTGGCCCGGATGGCGCGACCGGATGCCTGCCCGACGCCTTCGGGCCCACCGCCGGCGTAATAGCCTTCATAGCAGTGGATGGCGACGATGAGCAGGACGAAGATCGCCGCCTTGAGCACCGACAACAGCACATCCGACGGTTGGATGAACGCGTCGAAGTAGTGGGAGTAGGTGCCCGTGGATTGGTGGTGCACGACGTTGACGACCAGCGCGCAGCACAGGTAGCTGAGCACCAGCGCCATCAGATACAGCGGAACGATGGTGATCACGCTGGCGATGACGCGTGGAGTGACCACAAACGGAATCGACTGAATGCCCTGTACCTCCAGGGCATCGATCTCCTCAGAGACCCGCATCGCGCCGATCTCGGCGGTCATCCGGGTGCCGGCCTGCGCACCGAAACCGATGGCCGCGATCATTGGCGCCATCTCCCGCGTGTTGGCGTAGGCGGAGATGAAGCCGGTCAGCGGCCCCATGCCGACCATGTCGAGCGCCGCGTAACCCTCGATCCCGACCGACGCCCCGATCGCGGCGCCCATGAAGACCAGCACCCCGACCGTTCCGCCTCCGACGATGAATGATCCGTTCCCCCAGATCATGTCGACCAGCACAACCCCGATGTGGCGGCGGTAGCGGGTGAGGGTCCGCGGGATGGCAGCCAGCGCAAGCACCACGAAGCTGGCCTGATGCCCGAGGCGCTCGAACACCGACATACTTCTGGTCGCGGCGGCCAGGGGCAACCGGACCGCGGTCGCCAATCCGTGCGGCAGGTATCTCGACGGGGTAGCCATCAGCCCACCTTCGTCGGCATGAACATGGTGACGAATTCGGTGATCACCAGATTGAGCAGGAAGACGGTGACTACGCCGAGCACCACCGCTGCGTTGACCGCGTCGGCCACCCCGCGCGGGCCACCGCTGGCCTCCAGGCCGCGCTGGCAGGAGATCAGCGTGACGATCACCCCGAAGAGCCAGGTCTTGAGCAGCGCCACCACGAGATCGGCTGTGCTGGCGAAGGATCCGAACGAAGCGATATAACTGCCCGGGGTGCCGGACTGGTACCCGACGTTGATGACGTAACCGGCCGACAGGCCCATGAAGATGATGAAGACACACAACAACGGCGCCACCAGGATCATCGCTGCCAGCCGGGGCGTGACGAGGCGCTGCACCGGGTCGATGCCCATCACCCGCAGCGCGTCCACCTCGTCGCGGATGCTGCGCGCGCCCAGGTCGGTGGTCACCGCTGCGCCGGCCGCTCCACCGAGCAGCAGCGCCGCCACGATCGGCGCGGCCTGCCGGATGACACCCAGACCGCCGGCCGCCCCGCAGATCGACGTCGCACCGACCTGCTGGATCAGGCTGCCCACCTGCACCGCGACGATGACCCCGAACGGAACCGAGATCAGCAGCGCCGGAACGGCGGTGACACTGACGATGAATGCCGCCTGCTGCAGGGTGTCTCGCCACGGGTGGCGCAGCCGGCACAGGTCGGTGAGCAGGTACCCGACGGCCTGCGCCGCCAGCTCGAAGAACCGGCCCAGGGACTGCACCGAGCCGTCAGCCTTGCCCACCACGCGGCGGGCGCCCCTGGCGAACGTGCCGAACACCGGCGAGCGACGGCGCAGCGGGGACGCCGGGGGCCGGGGCGGCACCGTCAGCACTTGCGCACTAGCGACCACCGGCCGTCTCCTTCCGCACGCCGGCCCGGGCAGTCCGGCAGGCAGCTGAAAAAGGCATGACAAATCCCCGATCACATGGATGCATTGGGAGGGCTGGACGATTGTTGTTGAGTTCGCAGAGTACACACCAGGCATTACTAATGCGAGCCTTCTTTTCAATTTTTTTGCGGTGTAAAGCAGCTCGACAAGCACCGCGCGAATGCGGCTGTCAAACTTCTTTACAAAAGCCGCAGTCGGCGCCGGTGAACACCGCTGAGTCAACACGGAAAGATTGGTCGATTAATTTGCTTCGAACCATGGTGGAGAGGTGGTAGCGGGGTTTACGCTGCGCTACACATTTAGCGGTCCCCGAAATTGGAGGTTGTCGTCATGGTGGATCCGGCCCCGCTCACCGCTGCCCGTCTGGCGACACCGCCGGAAGCGATGCGCAGCGAGTACGACGTGGTGATCCTCGGTTCGGGCTACGGAGGCGCGATCACCGCCGCGCGCCTGGGTGTGGCGAATGCGCGCGCCGGCCGCAAGCTCGACATCGCCGTCTTCGAGCGTGGGTCGGAGCGGCCGACCGGCACATTTCCGGAGTCGGAGAAAGCGGCGGCGGCCGAGCTGCGGTCGCCGCTGAACCCGCTCGGTCTGATCGAGCTCGAACGTTTCAAGACCATCGACGTCATTCACGCCAACGGCCTTGGCGGTACCTCACTGATCAACTTCAATGTGGCGATCGTGCCCGACCGGGAGGTCTTCCTGGCGTCGTGGCCGAAAGAGTTCCAGCGGTTGGTCGAGCGGCAGCGCGCTGGCGTGGGCGGCCTCGAAACGTATTACGGTCGGGCCCGCAAGATGCTCGGCGCCTTCCCCTACGCCGAGAATGTGCCGCTGCGCCGCGTCGAGGCGTTCACCCAGATCGCCAAGAACGCCGGCGCCCAACTGGAGCTGCTCAACATCACGGTCAGCACCGAGGACCGGGTCACCAAGTACGGCGTGCAACGCCGGCGGTGCCCCAACCACGGCGGCGACGGGACCGGTGACAACACCGGTTCGAAGAACACGTTGATGACCAACTACCTGCCAATGGCCGCCCACTACGGCGTCGAGCTGTTCGCCGGTTTCGAGGCACAGCGCATCGAGGCAACCGACGACGGACGGTGGCGGGTGATCACGCGCCGCACCGGCAACAAGGGTGCCGGTGGCGTCACCGCCGTCGTCGCGCGTCGCGTAGTGGTCTCGGCAGGCACCCTCGGCAGTAACGGAATCCTGCTCAGGTCCGCTCAGGCCGGGTTGCAGCTCTCGACGCGGGTGGGCAAGAACTTCAGTGGCAATGGCGACAACTTCGGTATCGCCTACAACACCGACATGCAGACCGACACCCAGACCTGGGCCACCACCGACGGACCACCACGCTCACTGCTGGCGTGCGGACCCAGCATCACCGCGGCGATGCGCTTCGGCGCCGACCAGTCGGACCTGCGCAAACGTTTCACCGTCCAGGACCTTTCGCTGCCGCGCGCCCTGATCGACAGCTTCCGGTTCGGGCTGATGGGGCTGGCCGCGACCAGCTACCGCGACTACCGCAAGGCCAAGCTGGAGCGGTGGCGCCGCGACATCGCGTTCAACACCGACGGGGCGATGAACCATTCGCTCGGCTTCCTGATCATGGTGCACGACAACTCCGACGGAGAGCTGGTGCTGCGCAAGAACGGCACCGTCAAGGTCGACTGGCCGGGTGCCCCCACCGAGCGCGTCTACAAGGACGTGGACGCCGTGCTGCAGCCGGCGGTGGAGGCCATCGGCGGCACCTACATCAAGAACCCGCGCTGGGACACGCGCTTTCTGGGCAAGCACCTGATCACCGCGCACCCGATGGGCGGCTGCACCACCGCCGACAACGTCGACGCCGGCGTGGTCGACCACGCCGGACGGGTGTTCCGGCCCGACGGCGGCACCTACGACGGGCTCTACGTCTGCGACGCATCGGTGATCCCGCGGGCTATCGGCGTCAACCCGTTCCTGACCATTTCGATGTTCGCCGAACGCACCGCCGAACTCATGCGCGAGGAGCTGGGCCTGCCCGGCTACGACCCGGCCGTCGAAGCCGACGACCGGGCCTGAGCCGGCCGAGGGCTAGGTCCGCAGGGCGAAGAAGCCGATCATCTCGTACCGCTCGCGGGGCAGCCGGTACAAGATCTTGCCCAGATAGGTACCGGGCACCACCTCGACCAGCTCGTCGCGGATGCTGCGGATGATGACGTAGGGGTTCTCCTTGACGTCGGCGTAGTCGATGACCATGACCTGCACGTCCGGGTCCAGCTTGCCGGCGTCCTGGTAGGTCTTGAAGTCGAAGGCGAGCTTGCCGCCGGCCGTGTCCTTCATCTTGTACAGCGGCCACAACAGCTTGGACGGCAGCTTGGCGTTGTTGGTCATGCGGTTGTCGCCGGTGCCCGCGGACAGGTCGAACCGTTTACCCTGCCACGGCATCCACAGGCTGGTCACCAACCGGGCGGCCGCATCGACGACGGCGTTGGTGGTGGTCATCACCAGGATCCCGTCGGTGGGTCCGTCCAGGTCACCGGGCGCGGTGCCGTGGCGGAAAATCGCGTCGAGTTCGGCTTCGGCGGCGGCACTGTCTGTTTTCGCCCGCTCTTTGAGGTCGACGATCCAATCCCACGCCTCCTGCGCGGCCTCCCGTTCTCGGAGTTCGCTGACGCGGCCTTCAGTTGCTTCGATTGACATGTCATACCTTTTCTGGATCGGACCTGTGGGGTCGGTTAATGCGACGTTCCGGACACCATGAACGCCGCACCACGAAAATTAAAACCCGATTTCGAAAAAGGCAATGGTGAATATTTTCTTGTCGAATACTACTGAGGAAAAGTCCAATCATTTGACACCGTATTTGATTTTCCCAAGTTTTGGGAATGGCCCGACAGGGTCTGTCAGAGCCAGGTGTCGTCGGTGGTGGTGGTGAGGAACGCTTCCAGGTCGTCACGCCATTGGGCCGGTGTGGTCTTGTCCGGTTCGATGCCGGTGTAATCGCCGCGATAGAACAACAACGGCCGCGGCTTGATCTCGGGGACCTCAGACAGCGAGTTGACCGCACCGAACACCACGAAATGGTCACCGCCGTCGTGCACGGACGCGACAGCACAATCGATGTAGGCCAGCGACCCTTCGATGATCGGAGACCCGAGCTCTGATGGGCGCCAGTCGATTCCGGCGAACTTGTCCGGCTCTTTGGAGCCGAACCGTGCCGACACGTGCTGCTGGCCCTCGGTCAGCACGTTGACGCAGAACCGTCCGCTGGCCTCGATTGCCTGCCAGGAACGCGACACCTTGGTCGGACAGAACAACACCAGCGGCGGGTCCAGCGACAGCGCCGCGAAGGACTGGCAGGCGAAGCCGATCGGCACGTCGTCGTGCACGGTGGTGATGATGGTGATGCCGGTGCAGAACTGACCCAGCACGCTGCGGAACGTTCGCGGGTCGATCGGCGCAGCGCTCACGGCTAGCTCTTGAACCCGACCGAGAAGTCGTGACCCCACAGACTCACCGCGGTGCTCTCCCGCGCGATCCAGTCGTGATCCTCGACTTGTCTTCCCTCACAACCGAATTCGACATCGAAGCCACCGGGTGTCTTCATGTAGAAGGACAGCATCAGGTCGTTGACGTGGCGGCCCAGAGTCGCCGACATCGGCACCTTTCTGCGCAATGCCCGATCCAGGCACAGCCCGACGTCGTCGGCTTCGCCCACCTCGACCATCAGGTGCACGATGCCGCTGGGGGTCTGTCCCGGCATGAACGCCAGGCTGTGATGACGGGGGTTGCAGCCCAGGAACCGCAACCACGCCGGCGGGCCGTCGGCCGGCCGGCCGACCAGCTGTGGCGGCAGCCGCATCGAGTCGCGCAGCTTGAAGTCCAGCACATCCCGGTAGAAGTGCAACGTCTCTTCGTCGTCGCGGGTGGTCAGCACCACATGCCCCAGACCCTGCTCCGCGGTGACGAACGTGTGCCCGTACGGGCTGACCACCCGACGGTGCTCCAGGGCGGCGCCGTGGAAAACCTCCAGGCAGTTGCCGGACGGGTCGGCGAACCGGATCATCTCGTCGACCCGGCGATCGGCCAGTTCGGCGGCGGTCGCTTCCTTATAGGGCGTGCCCTCGATGTCGAGCCGGTTGCGGATCTCCTGCAGCCCAGCGGCATTCGCGCATTCCCAGCCGGCTTCGATGAGCCGGTCCTGCTCGCCCGGGACGATCACCAACCGGGCCGGGAAGTCGTCCATCCGCAGGTAGAGGGCGCCCTCGGTAGCCCCTTTGCCCTCGATCATGCCGAGGACCTTCAGCCCGAACTCGCGCCAGGCGGCCATGTCGGTGGCCTCGATGCGCAGATAGCCCAGTGACCGGATGCTCATCTCGCACCTCCCAGGAAATCGATTGTCAGCTTGTTGAATTCGTCGAACTTCTCCACCTGGGCCCAGTGTCCGCACTGCCCGAACACGTGCAGCTGAGCCCGCGGGATCGTCTTGAGTGCCACCAGTGCGCCGTCCAACGGGTTGACCCGGTCCTCGCGGCCCCAGATGAGCAGTACCGGCTGACGCAGTTTGTACACCTCGCGCCACATCATGCCGAGCTCGAAATCCGCGCCGGAGAACGACATTCCCATCGCGCGGGTCGCCGTCAGCGACTCCGGGGTGCTGGCCAGTTCGAAACGCTGGTCGATCAGTTCGGGGGTGATCAGCTTCTGGTCGTAGACCATGACGCGCAGAAATGCTTCGAGGTTCTCCCGGGTCGGCTCGACGGAGAATTTGCCCAGCCGTCTGACGCCCTCGGTGGGGTCGGGCGCGAACAGGTTCACGCTCAGACCGCCCGGACCCATCAGCACCAACCGTCCGGCCAACTCCGGATAGTCCAGCGCGAACCGCACCGCAGTGCCGCCGCCCAGCGAATTGCCAACCAGCGGAACGCGTTTCAAGTCAAGTTGCTCGAACAGTCCGTGGAGCGCCCGGGCCGCATAGCGGTTGAACTGGCCGTGCTCGGCACGCTTGTCGGAGTGCCCGTACCCCGGCTGATCGACCGCCAGCACGTGGAACTGCTCGGCCAGCACCGCGATATTGCGGGAGAAGTTCGTCCAACTCGACGCACCGGGCCCGCCGCCGTGCAACAGCACCACCGTCTGCCCGTTGCCGACCCCCGCCTCGTGGTAGTGCAGCCGCAGCGGACCGTCGACGTCGACTTCGGCAAACCGCGAGGTGGACTCGAAGGTGAGCTCGTCCGTTGTGCTCATACCATCGTGTCGCCGGGCGGCAACCCGAACGCGTGGTTACCGAAGATCTGGTAGGCCCGCTCCGGGTCGTTCGCCGCGTGCACCCGGCCGGCGTGCGCGTCGCGCCAGAAGCGTTGCACGGGTTGCTCAATTCCCAGCGCGGTCGCACCGGAGGCCTCGAACAGCCGGTCGATCGACGCGATCGCGCGACCGGTGGCACGCACCTGGTCCCGCCGCGCGCGGGCCCGCAGGTCGAACGGAATCTCCTTGCCGGCGGACAGCAGCGCGTACTCGTCGGCAACGTTGCCGCTGAGCTGACGCCAGGCCGCGTCGATGTCACTGGCCGCCTCGGCGATCCGCACCTTGGCGAACGGGTCGTCCTTGGCCTTCTCGCCGGCGAACGCGGCACGTACCCGCTTGCCCTGGTGCTCGACGTGCGCCTGGTAGGCGCCGTAGGCCATACCGACGATCGGCGCCGAAATGGTGGTGGGATGCATGGTGCCCCACGGCATCTTGTAGACCGGGGCGGTGTTGCGCTCATACCCGCCGGCGGTGCCGTCGTTCATCGCCTTGTACGACAGGAACCGGTGCCGGGGCACGAAGACGTCTTTGACCACGACGGTGTTGCTGCCGGTGCCCTTCAAACCGACCACGTGCCAGACGTCGTCGATGCGGTACTCGCTGCGCGGGATCAGGAAGCTGCCGAAGTCGACCGGACGGCCGTCCTTGATGACCGGCCCGCCCAGGAATGCCCACGTGGCGTGGTCGCAACCGGACGACCAGTTCCATGAACCGTTGACCAGGTAGCCGCCGTCGGCGACGACGCCGGCGCCCATCGGGGCGTAGGACGACGAGATCCGCGTCGCGGTGTCCTCGCCCCACACCTCTTCCTGGGCCTGCTGATCGAACAGCGCCAGGTGCCAGTTGTGCACCCCGAGGATCGAACTCACCCAGCCGGTGGAGCCGCAGGCGCTGGCGATCCGGCGCACCGCCTCGTAGAACAGGGCGGGGTCGCACTGCAGGCCGCCCCACTGCTCGGGCTGCAACAACGTGAAGAAGCCAACCTCGGCGAGTTCCTGCACCGTCTCGTCCGGCAGCCGGCGCAGATCCTCGGTCGCCTGAGCGCGTTCGCGGATCCGCGGCAGCAGATCGTCGATGGCAGCTAACACCTGCTGCGCATCACGCTGTTGAATGGTGGTCACTTACGTTTGCCTCCTGTGGGAGCGCGGGCTGAGTCGCACGTAGAGAAAAGACTAGAACACGTTCCGATTTGTGTCGAGCAGGGTATTCCTGCGGCTGGTAGAGATGCGAATCGGGTTTTCTATAACATGTTCTAGTTGACCGAAGAGAGGGCGCGCCTTGACCCAGGCGGATCTGGACCGAGTACCCGACGAGCCGCTCGGCGACCATGTCCTGGAGCTGCAGATCGCCGATGTCGTCGCCGAGACCGACGACGCGCGATCGCTGGTATTCGCCGTTCCCGACGACGCCGCCATCCCGGCCGAGCGGCTGCGCTACGCACCCGGCCAGTTTCTGACCCTGCGGGTACCCAGCGACCGCACCGGGTCGGTGGCCCGCTGCTACTCGCTGTGCAGCTCGCCGTTCACCGACGACGCGCTGACGGTGACGGTCAAACGCACCGCCGACGGCTACGCATCCAACTGGCTCTGCGACAACGCCCACAAAGGCATGCGCATCCATCTGCTGGCCCCGTCGGGCACCTTCGTGCCCACAACCCTGGACGACGACTTCCTGCTGCTGGCCGCCGGCAGCGGGATCACCCCGATCATGTCCATCTGCAAGTCGGCACTGTCCGAAGGCAGCGGTCAGGTGACCCTGGTCTATGCCAACCGGGACGAGAACTCGGTGATCTTCGGTGCCACGCTGCGCGACCTGGCGGCGAAGTATCCGGATCGGCTCACGGTGCTGCACTGGCTGGAGTCCCTGCAGGGACTGCCGGGTGCCGCCGCGCTGGCCCGGCTGGCCACCCCCTTCACCAGCCGGCCGGTCTTCATCTGCGGGCCGGGCCCGTTCATGGAGGCGGCGCGCCTGGCCCTGGAATCGTTGAATGTCCCTGCGCGGCAAGTGCATATCGAGGTGTTCAAGTCGCTGGAATCCGACCCCTTCGCGGCGGTCACCCTGGACGACAGCGCCGACGACGACGCCGGACCGGCGACCGCGGTGGTCGAACTGGACGGCGAAACCCACACGGTGTCGTGGCCGCGCAGCGCCAAACTGCTCGATGTGCTGCTTGCCCGGGGGCTCGACGCCCCGTTCTCCTGCCGGGAAGGGCACTGCGGTGCCTGCGCGACCACCCTGCGCACCGGCAACGTCACGATGGAAGTCAACGACGTGCTCGAACAGCAGGATCTCGACGAGGGGCTGATCCTGGCGTGTCAGGCCCACCCGGCTTCGGACTCGGTGGAAGTCACCTACGACGAGTGATCGCGCCCTGTCAATCTCACCCCAAATCTGCTTCGGTAGACGAGACTGTGCTGGACCGGGAAGGGGAAGCGGGATGAAGCGTCTGGTACCGGCTCTGGCGACCGCAGGCGTGCTGCTGACGTGGTCGCCCGTTCCCGTCGCGGCGGCCGGCGACAACGCCGCCACCACCCTGTTCCCCGTCGACGAGGCGAGCCAGATCGAGACACATTCCTACGTCAATTGCCACGGTGGCGGCACCTGCGACTTCGTCGCCGGGGCCAACCTGCGCACACCCGACGGCCCGGCCGGGTTCCCGTCCGGCCTGTGGGCCCGCCAGACCACCGAGATCCGGTCGAACAACCGCCTGGCGTATCTGGACGTGCACGCCACCAGCCAGTTCGAGCGGGTGTTCAAAGAGGGCGGAATCGACACGATCACCACGCAGTACTTCGGTGACGGCCCGCCCGACAAGTACCAGACGACCGGCGTGATCAACTCGACGAGCTGGTCGACGGGAAAGCCGATGTCGGCGAACACGCTGGTGTACGTGTGCACGCACATCCAGGTCGTCTATCCCGGCGTCAACCTCACCTCGCCCAGCACCTGCGCGCAGACGCCGATCACCTGACGGTCCGCCCCCGCCTCAGCGCGGCAGACCCAGCAGCCGCTCGGCAGCGACGGTCAGCAAAATCTGCTCCGTGCCGCCCGCGATCGTCAGACACCGGGTGTTCAGGAAGTCGAAGACCGCCCGGTTGTGCACCAGCCCGCCACCCTCGGACACATCCATCATGAATTCGGCCAGCTCCTGGCGGTAGCGCACACCGATCAGCTTGCGCACGCTGGACTGCGCCCCCGGATCCTGGCCACCCACTGCCAGCACCGCGATGCGCTGATCCAGCAACGCCCCGGACTGGGCCAACAGGATCAGGCCGGCCAGCCGGTCCTGCTGGGCGACGTCGAGGTCGATCTCGGCCAGGACCCGCAGCAGCTCTTCCATCGGGTTGCCCAGTGCGGTTCCGCTGGCCATCGCTATCCGCTCGTTGGCCAAGGTGGTGCGGGCCAGCCGCCAACCGTCGTTGACCTTGCCGACCACCATCTCGTCGGGAACGAACACGTTGTCCAGGAACACCTCGTTGAACAGCGAGTCACCGGTGATCTCGCGCAGCGGCCGGATCTCGATGCCCGGCGCCTTCATGTCCACCAGGAAGTACGTGATGCCCTTGTGCTTGGGGACGTCCGGGTCCGTCCTGGCCAGACACACCCCCCAGGCGGCTTTGTGGGCGGCCGATGTCCACACCTTCTGCCCGGTGAGCAGCCAACCGCCGTCACCGCGCACCGCCTTGGTGCGCAGCGACGCGAGGTCGGAACCGGCTCCCGGCTCGGAAAACAGCTGGCACCACAGGAAGTCGCCGCGCAGGGTGGACGGCACGAACCGTTCGATCTGTTCCGGGGTGCCGTGCTCGAGGATGGTCGGCGCGGCCCACCAGCCGATCACCAGGTCCGGACGCTCGACGCCTGCCGCTGCCAGCTCCTGATCGATCAGCAGCTGTTCGGCCGGGCCGGCCCCACGCCCGTGCGGCGCCGGCCAGTGCGGCGCCTGCAGGCCGGCCTCGGCCAGCGCGGCCTGCCGCTGCTCCACCGGCAGTTGCGCCACTTCGGCCACCGCCGCGGCGATCTCCGCCCGCCGACCTTCTACCTCGGTCAGGTCGATGGACAGTTGCCGGCGGACCCCGTCCTGGGTCAGCGCCGCGACCCGGCGCAACCAGCGCTGCGCACCGCCCAGGAACCGGCCGATGCTGTGCGCCCGCCGCAGGTAGAGGTGCGCGTCGTGCTCCCAGGTGCAGCCGATGCCGCCGAGTACCTGAATGCAGTCCTTGACGTTGGCCTTCGCGGCGTCGATGGTCAGACCGGCCGCCAGGGCTGCGGCGATGGCGAATTGCCGGGGGTCCGGATCGGAGGCCGCGCGGGCTGCGTCACCGGCGGCCACCTCGGCCTGCTCGGCGCGGCACAGCATCTGCGCGCACAGGTGTTTGACCGCTTGAAAGCTGCCGATCGGCTTGCCGAACTGCTCCCGCACCTTGGCATAGGCGACGGCAGTTTCCAGGGCGTATCGGGTGATGCCCGCGGCTTCGGCGGCCAGCAGCGTCGCTGCCAGGTCCTCGACCCGCCCGCGCGGGGCTTCGAGCGGGACGGCCCGGGCGGACGTCAGCTTCACCCGGGCCAGCGGGCGGGAGAAGTCCGCGGCGCGCAGCGGCTCCAGCGTCACCCCGTCGGCGTCGGAATCGACGAGCACCCACTTGCCGTCGGCCGGCACCAACAACAACCCGCCCGACGCACCGCCGAGCACCCACGGCAGCGTGCCGGAGGCCGCCTCGCCGTCGAACTGCACGTCGCCGTCCAGCGCCAGCCCGGCGAAACGTTCACCAGACATCAACGCGCCCAACAGTTCCGGGTCGGCGACCAGCAGGGTCGCCAACGCGGTCGTGGCGACCGGCCCCGGCACCAGCGCCTTGGCGGCCTCCTCGACCATGGCGCACAGATCCTCGATGCCCGCCCCGGCGCCCCCGGCCTCCTCGGACACGGCGACCCCGAACAAGCCGAGGTCGGCCAGGCCCGAAAAAACCGGCCGCCAGGCGTCGGGATCCCCCTGCTCCACCGCTCGGGCCGGGACGACGGCGGGCTCCCCCGCGGCCGCGCTGCGGGCCCAGTCGCGCACCAGCTCGCGCGCGGCGAACTGTTCGTCGGTGACGGTCGCTACCACGAGCACTCCTCAGCGTCATCAAGTTCACCGGGCACACAGTCTTTCATGCCCACTAGAACGTGTTCTAATAGTGGAAACGATCAACCGTCAAGTCGACGGTAATCAGGCCAGGACACGTCGCTGTCCCGACTGCGGGGAGGTGGGAGATGCACGCCGAGAATGCGTATCGTTTGCGAACAGATCGCCCACACCAGGAGTCGCCAGCCACATGTCGCCAGCGAATGCCAGCGGTTCCGTCAACCAACCTCGCGAGGTGCTGAACGTGGCGGTACTTGCTGAGTCGGAACTGGGTTCGGAAGCGCAACGCGAACGGCGCAAACGCATCCTGGACGCCACCATGGCCATCGCGTCGAAAGGCGGGTACGAGGCCGTGCAGATGCGCGCGGTGGCCGATCGTGCCGACGTCGCGGTCGGCACCCTGTACCGGTACTTCCCGTCCAAGGTGCACCTGTTGGTGTCGGCCCTGGGCCGCGAATTCAGCCGCATCGATGCCAAGACCGATCGCTCCGCAGTGGCGGGCGGGACCCCGTTCCAGCGACTCAACTTCATGGTCGGCAAGCTCAATCGCGCGATGCAGCGCAATCCGCTGCTCACCGAGGCGATGACGCGTGCCTACGTGTTCGCCGACGCCTCGGCGGCCAGCGAAGTCGACCAGGTGGAGAAGCTGATCGACTCCATGTTCGCCCGGGCGATGAGCGACGGTGAGCCGACCGAGGACCAGTACCACATCGCCCGGGTGATCTCCGATGTGTGGCTGTCCAACCTGCTGGCGTGGCTCACCCGCCGCGCGTCGGCCACCGACGTGAGCAAGCGCCTCGACCTCGCGGTCCGACTTCTGATCGGCGATCACGAGAACTGCTAGTCGGGCCGTCCGGTCGGCTAGGCCGGCGGACCCGAGGTACGTCCCCGGATCAACTCGGTAGCAAGCAGTTCCACCACCGGCAGGCCCGAGCGCGGCGGCTGCAGCACCAATTCGCCTGCGCGCCGGCCCTTGTGCAAACTCGGCTGCGCCACCGTCGTCAGCCCCCGGCCGATCGCCTCGTCGACCCCGTCAAAGCCGGTGACCGTCATCTGACCCGGCACATAAATGCCATGTGCGCGAAGGTAATCCATGGCCGAGAGGGCCAGGATGTCGGCGGTGCACAGCAGCGCGGTGATGCGCGGATTGGCCTGCAGCGCCACGCTGGCCGCGTCGCCGCCGGAAGTGGGCAGGTGCTCGTAGCTTTCCACCACGGTCAGCGACTCCCGGTCGATGCCGGCGGCCGTCATCGCCTCCCACACCCCGATGATGCGTTCCCGCTGCACGTCGAAGATCGGCGACTGCAACCGGTCGGCAGTCACCAGGCCCTGGCGCCGGTCGCGGCCCAGCCGCATGGTCAGCAGGCCGATCTCACGGTGACCCAGGCCCAGTACGTATTCGGCGAGCTCGCGCATAGCCGCGCGGTCGTCGATACCCACCCGGCAGACCGACGGCAACCCGATCGGCTGGTCGACCACCACTACCGGCAACCGGCGCTGCAGCACGACCTGCAGATAGGGATCGTCGTCGCGCACCGAATAGACCACGAACCCGTCCACCCCGGCACCCAGCACCGCCGTGGTGCCGTCCTCGATGCTGCGTCCCGGCCCGACAGCCACCAGCAACAACCCCTGACCCAGTTCCTCGCACGACTGGGCCAGTCCCGCAACGAAATCCCGGGCCGCCGGGTCGCTGAACGAGTAGGTCAGCGCTTCGGTCATCACCAGTCCGACGGCGCCGGCCTTGCGGGTGCGCAACGATCTGGCCACCGGGTCCGGCCCCGCGTAACCGATCCGCTTCGCCGTGGCCAGCACCCGCTCCCGGAGTTCAGGGGAGAGCTGGTCCGGTCGGTTGAAGGCGTTGGAGATCGTGGTGCGAGATACCTTGAGCTCGGCCGCCAACGACGCCAGAGTCGCCCGCCTGCGCGGTGTTGGACTCACATTCGGTGACGCTACCGCGCCGTCCCGACCGCCGCTGCGGGACAGTGCCGCTCAACTTTCTGATGGAAACGATTTTCACTTATGTCTCTGTGTGGGAATCACCCGCCGCAGCGCGTTGGCCGCGGCACTGTCCGGTGGGTCCGCGCCGGCCCGCGGGCGTTTGCCGAGACTGCCACCGTCGGGGGAATCGTGCTGTCCCTGGCGCCAGGAGTGCCTGTTTCGGTGTTCCTGGCCGGCATCTCTTGCGTCATCCATCATTTTTGCTGGCTACGCGGGCGACATCGGCACCAGCACCGCATAAGCTGATTACGCGCCAGCCCCGTGCGGCCGGCGAGGCGGGAAGGGGGAACAGTGCGTCAGCAGATCGTCGCGGTGGCCGCGCTGGTAGGAGCATGCACCCTCGTCAGTGGTTGCACCGACGTCGTCGACGGTAAGGCCCTGGCAGGTGACAAGGCCGGTCTGGCAAATCAGACTCCGATATCGGTGAGCGCGCTGGACAACCTGCTGCTCGACCCGAGCCAGATCAACAGCGCCCTGGGCGCGACCTCGATGAAGGTGTGGTTCAGCGCCAAGTCCATGTGGGACTGGAGCAAGAACGTGACCGACACGAACTGCCTGGCAGTCGACAGTGCCGCGCAGGACAAGGTGTATGCCGGCACCGGGTGGACCGCGATGCGGGGACAGCGGCTCGACGACAGCGTCGACGACACCGGCGACCGCAAGTTCTACACGCTGCAGGCGGTCGTGGCGTTCCCCAACGCCCAGGACGCCAGCAACTTCTACAACTCCTCGGTGCAGAGCTGGAAATCGTGCGCCAACCGGCGCTTCAACGACGTCAGCCCCAACCAGTCCGACATCACCTGGACCGTCGGCGACGTGAACAACGAGAACAGCATGTTGAGCACCACCAAGGTCCAGGAACGCGGGGACGGCTGGACCTGCCAGCACGCCCTGACCGTGCGCAACAACATCGCCATAGACATCGTGACGTGCGCCTTCAACCAGACCGGCACCGCGGCCGTGGACATCGCCAACAAGATCGCGGGCAACATCGCCAAGCTGTAGGAACGCCGCGCCTAAGCTGAGCCCGTGGCCAGCATCGACCTCAACGCCGACCTGGGGGAAGGATTCGGCATCTGGCGATTGGGTGACGACGACGCCATGCTCGGAATCGTCACCAGTGCCAACGTCGCGTGCGGCTTCCACGCCGGCGACCCGGCCGGGCTGCTGCGGGTGTGCCGCACGGCCGCCGAGCGCGGTGTGCGCATCGGTGCTCAGGTGAGTTACCGCGACCTCGCCGGGTTCGGCAGACGCTTCATCGACGTCGCCGCCGAAGACCTGCGCGCGGACGTGATCTATCAGATCGGCGCCTTGCAGGCGCTGGCGCGGGCAGCCGGCTCGACGGTGTCCTACGTCAAACCCCATGGCGCGCTGTACAACACCATCGTCACCCACCGCGAGCAGGCCGCTGCGGTGGCGGACGCGGTTCAGCGCGTGGACGCCGCGCTACCGGTGCTGGGCATGACGGGTTCGGCGTTCTTCGAGGAAGCCGAACGCCGCGGGCTGCGCACGGTCGCCGAGGCTTTCGCCGATCGCGCCTATACCCCGGATGGCCGGTTGGTGCCCCGCCGCGAACCGGGTGCGGTGCTGCACGACCCGACGGCGATCGCGCGGCGGGTCGCGGCGATGGTGACCTCGGGTGAGGTGCCGGCCGTCGACGGCACCCCGATCGCGGTAACGGTGGAATCGGTTTGTGTGCATGGCGATTCGCCGGGCGCGGTGCAGATCGCGACCGCGGTGCGCGAGGCGCTGATCGCCGCCGGCGTCGAGTTGAAGGCCTGCTGCTAGTGCGGCTCAAACTGGGGCGTCCCGACCTCAGCCGATATTCACATCGGTTCGATGTGCCTGTCGCAGCACCTGACTCGCCACTGTCAGTGATGTGGATGGGGGTGGCGACCCTGCTCCTGGACGACGGATCGTCGGCATTGCTGACCGACGGTTATTTCTCCCGCCCCGGACTGGCGCGGGTGGTGGCCGGCAAGGTGGCGCCTTCGCCTGCGCGCGTTGACGGTTGCCTGGCGCGGGCCAAGATCACCCGACTCGCCGCCGTCATACCGGTGCACACCCACATCGACCACGTCATGGATTCCGCGCTGGTCGCCGAGCGCACCGGTGCCCGGTTGGTCGGCGGTGAATCGGCGGCCAATGTGGGCCGCGGGCACGGGTTGGCCGACGACCGCCTGACGGTGGCGGTTTCCGGTGAGCCGATCATGTTGGGCGCCTTCGAAGTAACGCTGATCGAGTCGCATCACTGCCCGCCCGACCGGTTCCCGGGAGTGATCGATGCCCCGGTGGTGCCGCCGGTGCAGGCGTCGGCCTACCGGTGCGGCGAAGCGTGGTCCGCGCTCATTCACCATCTGCCGTCCGGCCGGCGACTGCTGATCCAGGGCAGCGCCGGTTACGTCGCCGGTGCGCTGCACAACCGACCGGCCGACGTTGCCTATCTGAGCGTCGGCCAGCTGGGTCTGCAGCCGCGGTCCTATCTCGTCGAGTACTGGAACCAGACCGTGCGGGCGGTCGGGGCACGACGGGTCGTCCTGATCCACTGGGACGACTTCTTCCGTCCGCTGTCGAAACCGTTGCGCGCCTTGCCCTATGCGGGCGACGACCTGGGTGTGTCGATCCGCGTCCTCGACGAGCTGGCCGCCGAGGACGGCGTTGCCGTGCAGATGCCCACGCTGTGGCGGCGCGAAGATCCCTGGGTCTAGACCGTTGACCCTGACCCTCTCGCTGGTGCTGCTGGCTGTCGTGCTCGCGTGCGCGGTGGCACGCCCCCGGGGCCTGCCCGAGGCGGTGGCGGCCGTACCGGCGGCAGCGATTCTGGTGGCGGTCGGCGCGATCTCGCCACACCAGGCGGGCGCCCAGGTGTCCGGCCTCGGCCGGGTGGTCGCCTTCCTGGGCGCGGTGTTGGTGCTGGCCAAGCTGTGTGACGACGAAGGGCTGTTCGAAGCAGCGGGTGCGGCGATGGCGCGCACCGGTTCGGGGTCCTACGGGCTGCTGCGGCAGGTATTCGTCATCTCGGCGATCATCACCGCGGTCCTCAGCCTCGACGCCACCGTCGTGCTGTTGACCCCGGTGGTGCTGGCCACCGTGCGCCGGTTGCGGACCCCGGTCCTGCCGTATACCTACGCCACCGCGCACCTGGCCAATACGGCCTCGCTGCTGCTTCCGGTGTCCAACCTGACCAACCTGCTCGCCTACCGCGGTGCCCACCTTTCGTTCGTCAAGTTCACCGAACTGATGGCGTTGCCGTGGCTGGCCGCGACGGGCACGGTGTACGTGGCGTTCCGGCTGTTCTTCGTCCGCGACCTGCGCACCCAACCCGACCGCGCGGATCTCGGACCGCCACCGCGTCCACCGGTGTTCGTGCTGGTGGTGGTGGGTGCGACGCTGGCCGGTTTCGCGGTGGCCGAGTACCTGGACATCCCGCCGGCATGGGCTGCGCTGTGCGGTGCCGCGGTGCTGGCTACCCGCAGTCTGCGGCACCGGCGCACGACGGTCACCGAGATACTGCACTCGCTCAACATTCCGTTTCTGGTGTTCGTGCCCGCGCTGGGCATCGTGGTACAAGCCGTCATGCTCAACGGCATGGCCGCCACGATGTCGGCCCTGGTCCCGGCCGGTTCCGGGTTGGCGGCCCTGCTCGGCGTCGCGGCCCTGGCGGCCGTGCTGGCCAATGTGGTCAACAACCTGCCGGCAACGCTGGTGTTGGTGCCGCTGGTCGCCGCCGGCGGACCTGCGGCCGTACTGGCCGTGTTGATCGGCGTCAACATCGGACCAAACCTGACCTACGTGGGTTCGCTGTCCAACCTGTTGTGGCGACGGGTGCTGCGCCAGTACCGGGTCGAGCCCGGTGTCGGGGAGTACACCCTCCTGGGGTTGTGCACAGTGCCGGCCGCATTGCTGGTGGCGGTGCTGGCGTTGTGGGCAGCCGTGCGGGTACTGGGTATCTAACCGCCGCGGTGTGGCCCGCCCGGGCCGGATCGGATGATCGCCGCCAGTTCCTCGCGGGACTGTGCCCCCACCCGCTGACAGGCGCGGTAGATGTGGCCTTCCACGGTGCGTATCGACATGACCAGCTTCTCGGCGATCTGCCGGTTGGACAGACCGGCCGCGACGAGTTCGGTGACATCGCGCTGCCGACCGGACAGCTTGAGCCCGGCCGGAGTTCGCAGCGCCGGCGTGTGCAGTCCGCCGCACTCGACCGCCAGTTCCTTGGCCAGTGCCGCCGCATAGAGCCCGCGTCGCTGTTGCTGACTGCCGGTGAATGCCACGGAAGCCTGCGCCGCGGTATCGGCGGCGGCGGCCCGGTCACCGATGGCGCGGTAGGCCGCCGACGCCGCCAGCAGAGCCGTACCGTCACCGGCCGCCAACGCCGCCGTGTGCGCCGCGACCGCATCCGCCAGTGGCAGCGACAACGTCTCGGCCAACTCGCGGGCGCGCCCCGCACCCGCGGTGTCGCCCCACTGCGCCGCAGCCTGGATACAGGCCAGTTCATGGGTGGGTTGCCCGCGGTCGCGGGCAATTTCCGCAGCCCGCCGCACCTCGGTCACGGCTGCGCGCAACTGCCCGTCGGCAGCCAGCCCCCAGCCGACCGCCACCGCCAGCCCGGTGTGCATGAACAGGAAGTCCGGCGGTACGCAGGACCGCGCCGACGCGACCGCTTCGGCGGCGTCAGCTGCCTGACCCAGTTTGGCGTGCGCCTCGGCCAACGCGAAAAAGGTGGCCGGCCGCAGACCGGTGGTGACGGCATGCTTATGCACTCCGGCAAGTGCTTCGTGACCCAGCCGGGCGGCGTCGGCGACCGCTCCGCGGGCCAACTCGACGTTACTCAACAGGCACGCCAGATTTGCATAGGCCAGGCCGGGAACATCGCGCGCCGAATCAGCCAATGTCGTTGCCATGTCGACGAATTCGGCGATCCGACCGGTCAGCCGGCACGCCCGGCCGTACACCGCTCCGAACCAGAACCTCATGTGCGAGGCCTCGAACGACGTCGTCGCACGCCGCAACGCCTGATCGGCCAGCACGGTGAGGTCGTCGACCTCACCCAGCGCTCCCCTGGCCATGATCAACGCCAGCGCCGCCATCATCGCGTGGAAGTCCGGCAGTACGGTGGATTCCAAGGCGGCGCAAGCATTTTGGGCAGCATCCCGGCAGCGCGCCGATACCGCATCCAGACAGGCCTGCACCGCCAGGCGCTCGGCTGACTGAGCCGGCGTTTCGGACCCGGCCGCCAGGCCGTCCAGGACGGCGGCCGCCTCCGCAGGCCGGCCCAGCATCCAGACCAGGTTGGCTGCGCGCACGGTCGCCCAGTGCTGACCGTCGGGCAGGTCGGCGAGCTGACGCAGCGCCTCCTCCGCCTGATCGCCACTGCCCAGCAGAACCAGGTTCATCGCCCGCACCGCCGCCGCACCGGGTGCGCCTGCCCGGGTCGCCGCGGCGGCGAACCGGTCGGCCAGATCGAGGTCCAGCAGCGTCATGGCGTGACGCGCCGATTCCAGATAGAGCACGGGATCCGGACCGAGATCGGACTCGAGGCGCAGCAGCGCCCGGCGCACGGTGGCCTGCATGTCGGCGTCGCTGTCGTCGGCCAGCCGCGTCGCGAGCCGGCCGCGGATCGCCGACAGGTGCATCTCGCCCGCGACGGCACGGCGCAGTTCGCCGAACAACGGGTGCGCCAGCCGGACCGTCAATGCGGCACCGGTGCGCTCGACGGTGACCAGTCCCATCCGCTCGGCGGCGTGCAGATCAGCGCGGCTCACCAGGTCGCACAACACGTCGACGGGCAACGGCTCGCATTGCGACAGGACGTCGACCACCATCGCCATCGGCGGATCCAGCCGGCCCATCTGGCGCATCACGGTGTCGGACAGGCTCGCCGACACCGCAACATCGTCGTCCCAGATCCAGACCCCGGCCAGGTTCCGCATCCGACCGGCCGCCAGCTGGTCGGCGAGCAACTGCCGCAGGAACAGGCTGTTGCCGCCGGTGAGCTGCCGGAACCGGGCGGCACTGCGGGCGTCCACGGGGCCGCCGAGCGTGGTCTCGATCACCTCGCGGGTCGCCTCGGCCGAGAGCGGCTCCAGATCCAGGCGGGTCAGCAGGCCGTCTTTCCACAACGCCGTGACGGCGTCGGGTTCCGCGCCGCCGGTACGCATGGTGACCACCAGCCGCGCCCCGCCGGACTGGGCCAGCTGGTGGACAACCAGGGCCGACAACCCGTCGAGCAGGTGCGCGTCATCGACACCCACCAATACTCGGCCTCGATCCTGTTGCAGCACAAAGGAATCGATTACCCGTCGCACGCTCTGCCACGGGTCGACCGGCTCACTCAGCACACCGATGAACGCGCCGAGCGGCAGCGCCCGCGCCGACTCGGTGCCTACGATCCACTGGGTACGCCCACCCGCGATCTTGGCCTGTCGCAACACTTCGCGCGCCAGCCAGGTTTTTCCCACCCCCGCCGCCCCGGCGATCAGCACGCCCGCCTGCGCACCGGTCCCGCTGAGGGCACGGCGGATGGCTGCCAATTCGCTGGCACGCCCGGTCAACGGCGCGGCGCCGATCACCCCGCGACTATAACGTTCGTCAGCGCTGTCGGATGGTGGCGCGGCCCGCCTTCGGTGGCACGACGGCCGGCCTGCCCAGCAAAGTGACCTCCATCAGCCGACGGACCGTGAGGCGTGCGGCTTGGTCGGTGTCGAAGTGTATGAGCCGGCCGATGTCGACGGCGAGTGCGAACGCGGCGTGCACGGCGTATCGCGCCCGCCCGATCTTGAGCTCCGGTCGCGCCTCCACCGCGAGGCGCGCCCAGGATTCGACGGTGGACCGCTGAATGTTGTACAGCAGGATCGCATCGGTCTCGGGCAGGTTGTGTCGCTCGGTGTAGTACACGCACGCCAGTTCGGGATTGGCCAGCGACCGCGCCACGTAGGCGTCGACCAGCTGTGCAAGCGCCTGTTCCGGGTCGCTGTTGGCGGCCAGGCTGGTGGACAGATCGGCGAGCAACTGATCGGCCATCCGCCGATACGACACGGCGAGGATGTCGGCTTTGCCGGGGAAGTAACGGTAGATGCTGCCCACCGGCAAGCCGACCGCGGAGGCGATGTCGTCCATCCCGGTTTCCCGGTAGCCACGTTCGTAGAACAACCGCATCGATTCGCGCAACAACAGTTCGTACTCCCCGCCCGTGCCCGAGAACGGGGCCGGCGGCGCCGTGCGGGCCGCAGTCCCGCGCCGGGTCGGCAGGTCGGTCAGCAGCACCGCGGCGCAGATGTCGTTCAGGGTCTCCCGAATCTCGCCGTTGCTGAGGCGGGAACGGTGGTCGGTGATGCTGCCGATCACGCTCAGAATCGCGGCCGACAAGCTCCAGCGTTGGTGCGAGGTGAGTTTCGGCCGCAGCTCCATCAGGGGTCGCTGCAGGCGGCGGTTGACCAACTTGAGTTGATCGGCAAGTGCGCTCTGGTCGGCGCCGTGCAGGTAGCGGCCTTCCCAGCGGTACAACCCCCCGGCGGTGCGGTTGGCGATGGTGGTTTCGATCAGCGCACCGATCAACAGCCGGACGGTCTCACCGGGATCGGCGTCGTCGGACAGGTTCTCCGCGAAATCGGTTGCGTCGACCAGGTGCTGCCCGAGTGCCAGCACAGCATCCCGGAACAGGTCGTACTTGCCTTGGGAGTGCCGGTAGAGAGCCGCCGCGGAAATCCCCACCCGGGCGGCGATGTTTTCCATACTCACCGCGTGATAGCCCAGTTCGCTGAACGCGTCGGAGGCAGCGCGGGCTATCTGCTCCTTGCGGTCCTTCGGACGCCGCTTGACTTCCTTGGCGGAGGTGCGGCGCGCCTGGGGCATGTAGATCACCGTAGCCGCGCGGCCTGGGTACGGAGGGACGAACGTGCTCATTCGGCTCCGGGCGCCTCGATCAGGAACCGCGGGGTGCGCGGTCGCGCCACATCACCGGCAGTGCGAGATCGGCCAGGACGGTACGCAACAGCGTCGGATAGTTGGTGATGAGCCCGTCCACCCCGGCGCCGATCTGCTCGCGCATCGCCTCGGCGTCGTCGACGGTCCAGGGAATCACCTTGAGTCCCAACGCGTGCGCTCGAGCAACGAAGGCGGTGTCGACCAGACGGTAGTCCGGCGACAGGATGTCCGCCCCGACCATCGCGGCGCCGAGCATCGGGTCACCCACGATCCCCGGATCGATGTGAGCGGTCCACGGTGAACCCGGCACCCAGGTTTGCGCACTCCACAACGCCACCAACGGAATCGACGGCTCGGCCTGGCGCACCAGCGGCAGCGTGCGCCAGTCGAAGCTCTGGATCTGCACCCGGTCCGTGGTGCCGGCGGCCCGGACCGCGGCCAGCACGGCGTCGACGAACTCCTGCGGGCCGGCGGTGGCCCCCGGCCGATCCGCCTGCACCTTGGTTTCGATGTTGTACCCGACACCGGCCGACCCGGTGTCGGCGAACACTTCGGACAAGGTGGCGATCTTGTTGCCCCACACCACTTCTGCTGCGGGAAACTGCGGGTCGGGCCGGCCGCAGTCCAAGGTGCGGAGCTGCGCCAGGGTCAGCTCGTGCACCTGGCTGCCCACGTACGGATAGGCCGGGTCACCGGTGAACGCCGGCGCGGTGTCGGCACAGGCAGTGGCCTCGATGACCGCGTCGTGCCACACCACAGGTTGGCCGTCCTTGGTGATCCCGACATCCAATTCGATTGTGCTGACCCCTGTTTCGACCGCCTTGCGGAAGGCACGCAGCGACTCGCCGGTGGTCTCACCGCGGCCCCCCGCGTGGGCCTGCACATCGAAGCCGACCGGTTGCGCCGACGCCACCGGCACCCACGCCGCCCCCGCTATTGCCGAGCAGACGCAAAAGCCCGCGACACGCCGAAGATTCCGGAGCTTTTGCGTCTGCTCGGCCAGGGAAAGTCACCCCCGGCGCTGGCGCGCGATCTCGGCGAGCACCACCCCGGCGGCGACCGCGGCGTTCAGCGATTCGGTCTGACCCGCCATCGGGATGGACACCACCTGATCGCAGTTCTGCCGCACCAGCCGCGACAGTCCCTTGCCCTCGGAGCCGACGACGACCACCATCGGATCGGTGCCGTCCAGATCGTCGAGCACTGTGTCGCCCCCGGCGTCCAGACCCACCACCCGCAGGCCCCGTCCGGCCCAATCCTTCAGCGTCCTGGTCAGATTGGTCGCCCGGGCCACCCGTATCCGGGCCGCCGCCCCGGCGCTGGTGCGCCACGCGACCGCGGTCACCGAGGCGGAGCGGCGCTGCGGGATCAGCACACCGTGGCCGCCGAACGCCGCCACCGAACGCACGATCGCGCCGAGGTTGCGCGGGTCGGAGATATTGTCCAGCGCCACCAGCATTGCCGGTGGCGTGGCGAGTGCGGTGGCGACCAGATCGTCGGGATGGGCGTAGTCATAGGGCGGCACCTGCAACGCGATGCCCTGGTGCAGGTGGTTGGCCGTCATGCGGTCCAGGTCGGTGCGCGGCACCTCGAGAATCGCGATGCCCGAATCGGCGGCGCGGGATACGGATTCGGTCAGTCGCTCGTCGGCCTCCGAACCCAGTGCGACATAGAGCGCCGTCGCCGGGACCCCCGCACGCAGGCATTCCAGGACCGGATTGCGGCCCAGTACCGTTTCGGTCTCGTCGACCTTGCGGGCCGGGCGCTGGGCTTGCGGCTTGGCCCGCTTGGCCGCCGGATGGTGCGGGCGCAGATGCGCCGGGGGCGTGGGTCCGCGCCCCTCCAGTCCGCGGCGACGCTGGCCACCCGAGCCGACGGTCGGCCCTTTCTTGGAGCCGGATTTGCGGATCGCCCCGCGGCGCTGCGAGTTGCCGGCCACTACTTGCCGCCACCGCTCAGCGTCCACTGCGGACCGTCGGCGGTGTCGGTGACCTCGATACCGGCCAGCTTGAGCCGGTCCCGGATCTCGTCGGCCAGTGCCCAGTTGCGCTCCTCGCGCGCCTTCTGCCGATTCTTCAATTCGGACTGGACCAGCACGTCCACCGCCGCCAGCGCGGCCGATGTCTCGTCTTTGGATTCCCAGCGCTCGTCGAGCGGATCGCAACCCAGGATGCCCATCATCGCGCGGATCGAGGACGCGCTGCGCAGCGCGCCCTCGTGGTCACCGGCGTCCAGCGCGCGGTTGCCGTCGGCACGGGTCTGGTGGATCTCGGCCAGCGCCATCGGCACGGACAGGTTGTCGTCGAGCGCGGCGGCGAAGCGCGGGGTCCATTCGCCGGGTACGACGGCGCCGACTCGGCTGCGGACCCGGTGCAGGAAGTCCTCCAACCCGACATAAGCGCTGACCGCGTCCTGCAGTGCGGTCTCGGTATATTCCAGCATCGAGCGGAAATGCGCGCTGCCCAGGTAGTAGCGCAGTTCGGCGGGTCGCACCCGTTGCAGCATCGCCGGGATGGCCACCACGTTGCCCAGCGACTTGCTCATCTTCTCGCCACCCATGGTCAGCCAGCCGTTGTGCAGCCAGTAACGAGCGAACCCGTCGCCGGCGCTGCGGCTCTGCGCGATCTCGTTCTCGTGGTGCGGGAAGATCAAATCCATTCCACCGCAATGGATGTCGAATTCCGGTCCGAAATAGGTGCGGGCCATCGCCGAACATTCCAGGTGCCAGCCGGGACGCCCGCGCCCCCACGGCGAAGGCCACGACGGCTCGCCCGGCTTCTCCCCCTTCCACAGGGTGAAATCGCGCTGATCGCGCTTGCCGGTGGCCACGCCCTCGCCCTGGTGCACGTCGTCGATCCGGTGCCCGGAGAGCTGGCCGTACTCGGGGTAGCTGAGGACGTCGAAGTACACATCGCCGGCGGCGGCGTACGCATGACCGGTTTCGATCAGGCGTTCCATTAATTCGACCATCTGCGTGATGTGACCGGTGGCCCGGGGCTCCGCCGACGGCGGCAGCACACCGAGCGCGTCGTAGGCGGCGGTGAAGGCTCGCTCATAGGTGGCCACCCACTCCCACCAGGGCCGGCCCGCCGCGGCGGCCTTGGTCAGGATCTTGTCCTCGATGTCGGTCACGTTGCGGATGAACGAGACCTCGTAGCCGCGAGCGATCAACCAGCGGCGCAGGATGTCGAAGGCCACACCGCTGCGGACGTGCCCGATGTGCGGCAGCGTGTCCGGAGTCGCGCCACACAGGTAGATGGAGACGTGGCCGGGCCGGATCGGCACGAAATCACGCACGGCACCTGTTGCCGTGTCATGGAGCCGCAGGACGGCACGATCGGTCACGACGTGCCAGCTTACTGCCTGCACCGCGGCCGGGGCGCCGCGCGGCCTAGCGGAGCGGAATGACCATCGCGGTCGCGATGGCGGCCAGACCCTCGCCGCGTCCGGTGAGACCGAGCCCGTCGGTAGTCGTGGCCGACACCGATACCGGCGCGTTGAGCAACCGCGACAACACCGCCTGCGCCTCGGAACGGCGCGGGCCGATTTTCGGCCGGTTGCCGATCACCTGGACCGCCGCATTGCCCACCCGGTAGCCCTCCGCGGCGAGCAGCTGGACGACGTGCCTGAGCATGTCGGCGCCGCTGACGCCCTGCCAGCGGGGATCGTCGACGCCGAAGACGCCACCGATGTCACCTAGCCCGGCGGCAGACAGTACCGCGTCACACAGCGCATGCGCCGCGACGTCGCCGTCGGAGTGTCCGGCGCAGCCGTCCACGCTGGGGAACAGCAGGCCAACCAGCCAGCACGGCCGCCCGGGTTCGATGGGGTGCACGTCGACACCCAACCCGACGCGTGGCTGCTGAATCACGTCCGCACCACCGACCTGGCCAGCTGCAGATCCAGCTGGGTGGTGATCTTGAAGGCCAGCGGGTCGCCGTCGACCACCTGGATCCGGCCGCCGATCTGCTCCACCAGCGATGCATCATCGGTGAAGCCGGCAGTGCCGGCGTGCTGGTAGGCGCGCACCAGCAGCTCGGTGGCGAAACCTTGCGGCGTCTGCACCGCGCGCAGACCGGCCCGCTCCGGCGTCCCCAGCACCACGCCGTTGGCGTCGACGGCCTTGATGGTGTCCGCCAACGGCAGGCCGGGTACCACCGCCTGATGACCCTCCCGCAGCGCTTCGACGACCCGCGCGATCAGCGACGGCGGTGTCAACGGCCGCGCCGCATCGTGCACCAGGACGAACTCCGGCGGTTGGCCGAGCGCCGACAACGCCAACTGCACGGTCTCGGTGCGGGTCGGCCCCCCGGCCACGATCGTGGCGAGGTGTCCCAGGATCAGCTTGGCCTCGTCGGTGCGATCGGGCGGGACCGCGACGATCACGGAGTCCACCACGCCGGAGGCCCGCAGACCCTCGAGGGTGCGCTCGACCAGCGAACGGCCTTCGAGTTGATAGAACGCCTTAGCGACGCCGGCGGCCAGACGCTGCCCGGACCCTGCGGCCGGGACTATCGCGACGACCTTTCCCGCGCTCACCTACGAGCTCCGGGGAATTCAGGAGGCGGCGGCCAGGACCTCGTCGAGAATGGTGTCCGCCTTGGCCTCGTCGGTGCTCTCAGCCAGGGCCAATTCGCCGACCAGGATCTGGCGCGCCTTGGCTAGCATCCGCTTCTCGCCCGCCGAGAGACCGCGCTCCTGATCGCGCCGCCACAGGTCGCGCACGACCTCGGCCACCTTGTTGACATCGCCGGAGGCGAGCTTCTCGAGGTTGGCCTTGTACCGGCGGGACCAGTTGGTGGGCTCTTCGGTGTGCGGAGCACGCAGCACCTGGAAAACTTTGTCGAGGCCTTCCTGGCCCACGACATCACGGACACCGACGTACTCGGCGTTGTCCGCCGGGACTCGAACGGTCAGGTCGCCCTGCGCGACTTTCAAGACGAGATACTCTTTTTGCTCCCCTTTGATGGTTCGAGTTTCGATCGCCTCGACTAACGCAGCACCGTGGTGTGGATAGACAACGGTGTCACCGACCTTGAAGATCATCTGATTCGAGCCCCTTTCGTTAGTTGAGTCTAACACGCGGGCCCGACGCGTGGGGAACAACGGTGCAGGTCAGAGGCACGCCGGGTGCATATTAGGTCTTGACAGGCGGGCCAGGACGTGCAGGGGGACCATCTTCGGTGGCGCATTCAGTCCCTTGGGCACGGGCCCGAATCCGCCCTCCGAGAATATCTGGCCGGCCCCTGCCGGAGTTCAGCGGGCACCGGGCACAAGCTGGCCGGCACTCGATATCGGGTGTCCCCGCTACCGCCGACGATGCGTTGCTACTACTGTCCATAGTTGAAATCCGGGACCAGGAGGCATTGAGTGAACCGCTTCAACATCCGACTGCCGCTGCGCCTGGCCAAGCTGACCACCTGGGTGGCAACCGCTGGTGTGGCGGCGGCCGTGCTCAGTGGTTGTGGGACCGGCCAGATCTCGCAGACCGCCGCCCAGGAACCCGCCGTCAACGGCAACCGGCTCACCATCGGCAACGTGGCGCTGCGCGACATCCGGATCCAGGCCGCGCAGACCGGTGACTCCCTGCAGCCCGGCCGCACCGTGGAGCTGGTGCTGGTGGCCGTCAACAGCTCGCCGTACGAGGCCGACCGGTTGACCGGCATCACCAGCGACATCGGGCAGGTGACGTTGTCCGGGGACCCCAAGCTGCCGGCCGCCGGGATGCTGTTCGTCGGGACACCGGACGGTCAGACCGTGGCGCCGGGGCCCCCGGGAGCCAACGGCGTCGCGAAAGCGACCGTGAACCTGTCCAAGCCGATCACCAACGGCCTCACCTACCAGTTCAGCTTCAAGTTCGAAAAGGCCGGCGAGCGCAGCGTCCAGGTACCGATTTCGGCCGGTGTGGAGCAGGCGCAGGAACGCGCGCCGCACCACTCCTGAATCAGCCTGTCGATACCGGGATCTGTCACCCCCCGGCGATAGCGTCACGGCGTGGCTAATGCGCGTTCGCAATACCGCTGCTCGGAATGCAGTCATGTCAGCGCCAAGTGGGTGGGCCGCTGCCTGGACTGCGGCAGCTGGGGCACCGTTGAAGAATCCGCTGTCCTGACTGCGGTCGGCAGTGGCCGGCGCTCGCCCCCGTCATCGTCGCGTGCCGTGCCGATCAGTTCGGTCGAGCCCGACAGCAGCCGGCATCGTCGCACCGGGGTCGGCGAACTGGACCGGGTACTGGGTGGCGGTGTCGTGCCCGGCTCGGTGACGCTGCTGGCCGGGGACCCCGGGGTGGGCAAGTCCACCCTGCTGCTCGAGGTGGCCCACCGCTGGGCGCAGCGCGGGCAACGCGCGTTGTACATCTCCGGCGAGGAGTCCGCCGGGCAGATACGGCTGCGCGCCGACCGGATCGGCGGCGGCGGGACGTTCGACGAGGTCTATCTGGCCGCCGAGTCCGACCTGCACGCCGTCCTGGCCCATATCGAGACGGTGCGGCCGGCGCTGGTCATCGTCGATTCGGTACAGACGATGTCGACCAGCGAGGCCGACGGCGTGGCCGGCGGGGTCACCCAGGTGCGTGCCGTGACGGCCGCGCTGACCGCCGTCGCCAAGACCAGTGGCGTGGCGATGATTCTGGTCGGTCACGTCACCAAGGAAGGGGCGATCGCCGGGCCGCGCTCGCTCGAGCACCTGGTGGACGTGGTGCTGCACTTCGAAGGCGACCGCAACGGATCGTTGCGGATGGTCAGAGGGATCAAGAACCGGTTCGGCGCTGCCGATGAGGTCGGCTGCTTTTTGATGCACGACAACGGCATCGAAGGCGTCTCCGATCCCTCACACCTCTTCCTGGACCAGCGGCCGACCCCGGTGCCCGGCACCGCGATCACGGTGACCTTGGACGGGAAGCGTCCGCTGATCGGGGAAGTCCAGGCCTTGCTGGCCGTCCCGAACGGCGGTTCGCCGCGGCGGGCGGTCAGCGGTATCGACCATTCCCGGGCCGCGATGATCACCGCGGTGCTGGAAAAGCACGCCGATTTGAAGCTGGGCGTCACCGAGATCTATCTGTCGACGGTGGGCGGCATGCGGTTGACCGAACCGTCGGCGGACCTGGCGATCGCCACGGCGCTGGCCTCGGCGTACCACAGCCTGCCGCTGCCCACCACCGCGGTGATGATCGGCGAAGTGGGCCTGGCGGGCGACCTGCGCCGGGTCCACGGCATGGAGCGGCGGCTGACCGAGGCTGCCCGGCAGGGCTTCACCGTGGCGCTGATTCCACCGGGTTGCGCTGCCGTCCCGACGGGGATGCGGGCGCTGAGTGCGGCCACCATCGGCGAGGCGATGCACCACATCGTCGCCATCGCCGATCACCGCGCCGCCCGGCCGCGACCGAACCCGCCGACGGGCGGCTCGGCATAAGGGTCCCGCCGAACCGCGCGGCATAGCAGAATGCACGCTGTGACCCGTCCGACCCTGCGTGAAGCTGTCGCCCGTCTAGCCCCCGGCACCGGGCTGCGCGACGGCCTGGAACGCATTTTGCGCGGCCGCACCGGCGCCCTGATCGTGCTCGGCCACGACGAGAGCGTCGAAGCCATCTGCGACGGCGGCTTCTCGCTCGACGTGCGCTACGCACCTACCCGGCTGCGCGAACTGTGCAAGATGGACGGCGCCGTCGTGCTCTCGACCGACGGCAGCCGCATCGTGCGGGCCAACGTCCAGCTGGTCCCGGACCCGTCGATACCCACCGACGAGTCGGGGACCCGGCACCGCTCGGCGGAACGGTCCGCGATCCAGACCGGCTACCCGGTGATCTCGGTCAGCCACTCGATGAACATCGTGACGGTGTACGTCGGCGGCGAACGCCACGTCCTGGCCGATTCCGCGACCATTTTGTCCCGGGCCAACCAGGCCATCGCAACCCTGGAACGGTACAAGACACGCCTGGACGAGGTCAGCCGGCAGCTCTCACGGGCCGAGATCGAAGATTTCGTGACACTGCGCGACGTGATGACGGTGGTGCAGCGGCTCGAGCTGGTCCGCCGCATCGGCCTGGCCATCGACTCCGACGCTGTGGAGCTGGGCACCGACGGCCGCCAACTGCGCCTACAGCTGGAGGAACTGCTGGGCGGCAACGACACCGCCCGCGATTTGATCGTGCGCGACTACCACGCCAACCCTGAACCGCCGACCACGGCACAGATCGCCGCCACGCTCAACGAGCTGGACGCGCTGTCGGACACCGACCTGCTCGAACTGACCGCGCTGGCCAAGGTCTTCGGGTATCCGACGACCGCCGAGGCACAGGATTCGGCGCTGAGCCCGCGCGGCTACCGCGCCATGGACGGCATCCCCCGGCTGCAGTTCGCCCACGTCGACCTGCTGGTGCGGTCATTCGGAACGTTGCAGGGGCTGCTGGCGGCCAGCGCCAACGATTTGCAGTCCGTCGACGGCATCGGGGCGATGTGGGCCCGACACGTGCGCGAAGGACTCTCGCAACTGGCCGAGTCCACGATCGCGGATCACTGAGAAGTCAGTGCTCCCCGGCGGCTATCCTCCCGACGGCGGCGCCTCGGGTTGCGGTGCCTGGGCGGGTCCCGGTGCGGGGGCAGGCCCGGGTGGTTGCGGTGGCTGGTTCAGCACGAACGGAACCGGTTGTGAGCGCAGATTTCCGAGCTGGACGACCAGGTTGTAGGTGCCGGGTCCGATCGCCGGTCGTGGCAGCGGGCAGTGCTGCGCGGACCCCATGCCGGTCCAGGTCACCGCGGTGGTCACCTGCTCGCCCGGGGTGAACGTCTTGACCAGGGTCTCGTTGGACGGCGCGCAGTCCAGGTTGGACCACAGCCGCTTGTTGTCCAGCGAGTACACGTAGGCGGCCAGCACGGCGGCTCCGACATCGCGTTTGCAGGACACCAGCCCGATGTTGGTGACCACCATCGTGAATTTCGGCTGGTCGCCGATGAAGTACTGCGGCGCGTTGGTCAGTCCTTTGACCGCCAGCGTCGAGTCCGGGCAGTCGTCACCCTCTTTGAGCACCGGTGGCGGCTGCACCGCAGCCGTCGGCGTGGGCGACTCGGGGTTGATCGTTCCCGGCGGCGCGCCGGCCGGGGCCTGCGTCTGTCCGGCCGGCTGCGGCGACTGCGCCCCCGGCGCCTGGGGTGCGTCCGACCCCGGGTGTCCCTGAGCCGAGGTCGGCTTGTCAGCAGGCTTCGCTCCGGCGTTACTACTGACGAATGCGATGACGATGGCTACGGCGATCCCGACCGCGACGACCGCGATGCCCAGGGCAAGTCCCCTGCGCCGCCAGTAGATCTCGGTAGGTAGCGGGCCTCGTGGTTCCAGATCCAGCACATTCCCACGGTAGGGCCAGGTCACGCCGACTCGCTTGACCTGCCTCGGCGTGTCGCCGAGTTAGCTGGCCGATTGCCGTGTAGTGGCGGCCAGCGCATCGAGCGATCAGCTCTGCGGCTCGGCCCCGATGTCGCCCTCGTGATGCACCAGCACCGCCCGTCCCTCGGCCAGGCGATAGGTCACACCGGCTATCCCCACCGTGCCGGCCGCCACACGGTCCGAGATGACGGTCGAACGCTCCATCAGCTGCGCAGCCGTCTCACGTACATGGCGCGCCTCGAACTCGTCGACCCGGGACAGCCCGTCACGACGGCCCATCAGAATCGTCGTCACGACCCGCTCCACCAGATCCCGCACGAAACCGACCGGTATGTCACCGTCGTCGAGGGCGCTCAATGCGGCCTTGATCGCGCCACAACTGTCATGGCCGAGGATGACGACCAACGGCACTTCCAGAACTGCCACCGCGTACTCGATCGATCCCAGCACTGCCGCGTCGATCGCCTGCCCAGCCGTACGGACCACGAACACGTCGCCCAAGCCCTGGTCGAAGATGAGCTCGGCGGCCACCCGACTATCCGAGCAACCGAAGATGACCGCGGTCGGCTTCTGGCCGGTCGCCAGGCTGGCGCGGTGATCGACGCTTTGGCTGGGGTGCAGAGGCTTACCGGCGACGAATCGCTCGTTACCCTCACAGAGTGCTTTCCATGCGGAGATCGGGTTGCTGTTGGGCATGTCTGACATTGTGCCGCACCGCCCGGTGATTGACTCCGCGTACATATCAGTCGCCAATCTTTTGAGCTGGTATGAGAAAACCCAGCGTGACCTGCCGTGGCGGCAGCCCGACGTCAGCGCCTGGCAGATCCTGGTCAGCGAGTTCATGCTGCAGCAGACACCGGTGGCCCGGGTGCTGCCGATCTGGACCGAATGGGTGCAGCGCTGGCCCACCCCGTCGGCGACGGCCGCCGCCACCGCTGCGGACGTGCTGCGGGCGTGGGGCAAGTTGGGTTACCCGAGGCGGGCCAAGCGCCTGCACGAGTGTGCGGTTGTCATCGCACGCGACCACGGGGATGTGGTCCCCGACGACGTCGAGGTTCTGTTGACGCTGCCGGGTGTCGGCAGCTACACCGCGCGGGCGGTGGCGTGCTTCGCTTATCGCCGGCGGGTGCCGGTGGTGGACACCAACGTGCGCCGGGTAGTGGCCCGCGCCGTGCACGGGCGCGCCGATGCGGGGACGCCGTCGGCCGTCCGTGACCACGCCGACGTGAGTGCATTGCTGCCCGATGACGAACGCGCGCCCAGGTTTTCGGTGGCGCTGATGGAACTGGGCGCCCTGGTGTGCACGGCCCGCGCCCCGAAATGCGGGGTGTGCCCGCTCGACGCCTGCAGGTGGCGACGGGCCGGCTTCCCGGCTGCGACCGGGCCGGCGCGGCGCGTGCAGAGCTACGCCGGGACCGATCGTCAGGTCCGGGGTCGGCTGATGGATGTGTTGCGCGACAACGACTCTCCAGTCACCCGCGCGCAGTTGGATCTCGCTTGGCAGAGCGACCCCGCGCAACGAGACCGGGCGCTGTATTCGTTACTGGACGACGGCCTGGTGACCCAGACCGCCGACGGCCGTTTCGCGTTGGCCGGCGAGGAGTGAGTTTTCAGGCCACACCGGTCACGAATGTTTCGACCGCACGCCGGTACACTTCCGGCGCCTCGTCGTGCACCAGGTGGCCGGCTGCAGGGACATACACATACGTTGTCGGCACGTCACTTTCGTGCATTTTCCGCATCTGTCCCGGCGGGGTAACGGAGTTGCCGGCCTCGATCAGCAGGCTCGGCGCGCGCACCGCCCGCCACTGCGCCCAGTAGTCGCGCAGTCCCCACTGCGCGGCGATCTCGATCCACCGTGCCGTGTGACCGTGCAACCGCCAACCCGTCTCGGTGCGGTCGAACGCTTCCAGGAAGTACTGTCCGGCAACAGGACCGAATTCGGCGAATACCCGCTCCGCAGAGTTGAATTCGACCGGTAGGGCGTGCAACCACGGCTCCCAGGGACCGGTGGTACGCCCGACGAAGTCCGGTGCCATGTCTTCCACCACCAGCGCCGCGACCAACTCGGGGCGCTCGGCCGCCAGACACCACGAATGCAGGGCGCCCATCGAATGCCCGACGAGCGTGACCGGCACACCTAAACCGTGCACCGCGTCGCCGAGGTCGGCCACGAAACGTTCGGTGCTGATCGGCTGGGGATCGTCGACGTCACGACCGCGGTGCCAGGGCGCATCGTAGGTGTAGACCGCGCCCAGCCGGGTGAGCCACGGCAACTGGCGGGACCAGGTGGTCCCGCGGCCCATCAGGCCGTGCACCAGGACCAGTGGCCTGCCCTGTCCGCCGCGGTGGGTCAACAGATCGGGGGCCATGCCGGGCACGGTAACCTAACGGAATGCCAGTGGTGAAGATCAACGCAATCGAGGTGCCTGCCGACGCTGGTCCGGAGCTGGAAAAGCGGTTTGCTCATCGCGCCCACGCGGTGGAGAACTCGCCGGGTTTCCTCGGCTTTCAGCTGCTGCGTCCGGTCAAGGGTGAAGACCGCTACTTCGTCGTGACGCACTGGGAATCCGATGAAGCGTTCCAGGCGTGGGCCAGTGGGCCGGCCATCCAGGCCCACGCCGGGATGAACAAGAACCCGGTGGCCACCGGCGCTTCGCTGCTGGAATTCGAGGTCGTGCTCGACGTTGCAGGCAACGCGCCCGCTGAGTAACCGGCGCCGCGTCGCGGCGCTGGCCGCGACCGCCGCGCTGGTGGTGACGCTGACCCCCGGGTGCGCGTCGTCCCCGACGCCCTCGGCGAACGCGGCGAACCCGGGGCGCCGGATCGAAACCACCACTCCCCCAGGTCTGCGGGCCCAGCAGACGCTGGACATGCTCAACTCCGACTGGCCGATCGGACCGGTGGGCGTCGGCACCCTGGCCACCCCGGACAAGGTCGACTCGGTGCAAGCCACCATGGAAAGCCTCTGGTGGGACCGGCCGTTCGACCTCAACAGCGTGGACATCGGCGCCAACGTGGCCACCCTGCACCTGATCTCGTCCTACGGTGCGCGACAGGACATCCGGATACACACCGACGACACCGGCCAGGTCGACCGGTTCGATCTCGACACCCAACCACCCCCGCCGATCACCGCGTGGCGTGATGTCGACGCTGTGCTGAGCAAGACCGGCGCCCGCTACTCCTACCAGGTGGCCAAGATCGACAACGGCCAATGTGCCCGGGTGGCCGGCGCCAACACCGAGACAGCGCTGCCGCTGGCGTCGATCTTCAAGCTGTACGTGCTGCATGCTCTCGCCACCGCGGTCACGCGCGGCACGGTGTCCTGGGAGGACCAGCTGACCGTGACCAGCAAGAGCAAAGCCGTCGGGTCCTCCGGGCTGGAACTGGCCCCCGGCGATCACGTTTCGGTGCGCACGGCGGCGGAGAAGATGATCGCCAACAGCGACAACATGGCGACCGATCTGCTGATCGACAGGTTGGGCACCCACGCTGTCGAGGAAGCCCTGGCCACCGCCGGCCACCACGATCCGGCCAGCATGACGCCCTTCCCCACCATGTACGAGCTGTTCTCGGTCGGCTGGGGACAGCCCGATCTGCGGGAGCAGTGGCAGCACGCCTCCCAGCAGGAGCGCGCCGCGCTGCTCGCGCAGGCGAATTCCACTGTCTATCAACCTGATCCGACTCGTGCGCACACTCCGGCCTCGGCGTTCGGCGCCGAATGGTACGGCACCGCTGAGGACATCTGCCGGGTGCATCTGGCGCTGCAGGCCGACGCGGTCGGTCCCGCCGCACCTGTGCGGAAGATCCTGTCCGCCGTTGCCGGCATCCAGCTGGACCGCAATGTGTGGCCGTACATCGGCGCGAAAGCCGGCGGCCTGCCCGGAGATCTGACGTTCAGCTGGTACGCCGTCGACAAGACCGGCCAACCCTGGGTGGTCAGCTTCCAGCTGAACTGGCCGCGCGATCACGGGCCGACGGTGACCAGCTGGATGCTCAAGGTCGCCAAGCAGGCCTTCGCGCTGATCGAACCGCGCTGACCCCGAGGACCTGGTCGCCGGCCGATAGTTTTACGAGCGGCGCCGGGCCAGCGGAGCAGCCGTCGTCAGACGACTCCTGCTACTGGGCCTCGTGCGCCCCGGCCTTGGCCAAGTCCGGCTCGGTCGGCTTACGCGCACCGGTGAAGGTGAACTTCGCTTCCTCGCCCGAGCCTTCGCCGTCCCAGTTCTCGACGTCGACGGTGACGACCTGCCCCGGACCGACCTCCTCGAACAGGATCTTCTCCGAGAGCTGGTCCTCGATCTCGCGCTGGATGGTGCGCCGCAGCGGACGGGCACCCAGCACCGGGTCGAAGCCGCGCTTGGCCAGCAGTGCCTTGGCCTTGTCGGTGAGCTCCATCGACATGTCCTTGGTCTTGAGCTGCTTGCCGACCCGCTCGATCATCAGGTCGACCATCTGGATGATCTCTTCGCGAGTCAACTGGTGGAAGACGATGATGTCGTCGATGCGGTTCAGGAACTCCGGGCGGAAGTGCTTCTTCAGCTCGTCGTTGACCTTCTGCTTCATCCGCTCGTAGTTGTTGTCCCCGCCACTCTGGCTGAACCCGAGGCCGACCGGCTTGGAGATGTCGGAGGTGCCCAGGTTCGACGTGAAGATCAGCACGGTGTTCTTGAAGTCCACCGTGCGGCCCTGACCGTCGGTGAGTCGTCCGTCTTCGAGGACCTGCAACAGGCTGTTGTAGATCTCCTGGTGCGCCTTCTCGATCTCGTCGAACAGCACCACCGAGAACGGCTTGCGCCGCACCTTCTCGGTGAGCTGGCCACCCTCTTCATAGCCGACGTAGCCCGGAGGGGCACCGAACAGCCGCGACGCGGTGAAGCGGTCGTGGAACTCGCCCATGTCGATCTGGATGAGCGCGTCGTCGTCGCCGAACAGGAAGTTGGCCAGCGCCTTAGACAGCTCGGTCTTCCCGACCCCGGACGGGCCGGCGAAGATGAACGAACCCGACGGGCGCTTGGGGTCTTTCAGCCCGGCGCGGGTACGGCGGATGGCCTTGGAGACGGCCTTGACGGCATCCACTTGGCCGATGATCCGCTTGTGGATCTCGTCCTCCATGCGCAGCAACCGGGTGGTCTCGGCCTCGGTGAGCTTGAACACCGGGATACCGGTCCAGTTGCCCAGCACCTCGGCGATCTCGTTGTCATCGACCTCGGCGACCACGTCCATGTCCCCGGAGCGCCACTGCTTTTCCCGCTCGGCGCGCTGGGCGACCAGTTGCTTCTCCCGGTCCCGCAGGCTGGCGGCCTTCTCGAAGTCCTGGGCGTCGATCGCCGACTCCTTCTCCCGGCGCGCGTCGGCGATCTTCTCGTCGAACTCGCGCAGGTCTGGCGGAGCGGTCATGCGCCGGATACGCATCCGGGCGCCGGCCTCGTCGATCAGGTCGATTGCCTTGTCCGGCAGGAACCGGTCGTTGATGTAGCGGTCGGCCAGGGTGGCCGCGGCCACGATCGCGGAGTCGCTGATGGAGACCCGGTGGTGGGCCTCGTACCGGTCCCGAAGCCCCTTGAGGATCTCGATGGTGTGGGCCACCGTCGGCTCACCCACCTGCACCGGCTGGAAGCGGCGCTCCAGGGCGGCGTCCTTCTCGATGTACTTGCGGTACTCGTCGAGCGTGGTGGCGCCGATGGTCTGCAGCTCACCGCGGGCCAGCTTCGGCTTCAGGATGCTGGCCGCGTCGATCGCACCCTCGGCAGCACCGGCACCCACCAGCGTGTGCAGCTCGTCGATGAACAGGATGATGTCACCGCGGGTGTTGATCTCCTTGAGCACCTTCTTCAGGCGTTCCTCGAAGTCACCGCGGTAGCGACTGCCGGCCACCAACGATCCCAGGTCCAGGGTGTAGAGCTGCTTGTCCTTCAGCGTCTCGGGAACCTCGCCGTGCACGATGGCCTGCGCCAGGCCCTCCACGACGGCGGTCTTGCCGACGCCGGGCTCGCCGATCAGCACCGGGTTGTTCTTGGTGCGGCGGCTCAGCACCTGCATGACCCGCTCGATTTCCTTTTCGCGGCCGATGACCGGGTCCAGCTTGCCTTCCATGGCGGCCGCGGTCAGGTTGCGACCGAACTGGTCGAGCACCAGCGACGTCGACGGGCTGCCGGATTCGCCGCCGCGACCACCGGTACCGGCCTCCGCGGCCTCTTTGCCCTGATAGCCGCTGAGCAGCTGAATGACCTGCTGACGCACCCGGGTCAGCTCGGCACCCAGCTTGACCAGGACCTGCGCCGCCACGCCCTCACCCTCGCGGATCAAGCCCAGCAGGATGTGCTCGGTGCCGATGTAGTTGTGGCCGAGCTGCAGGGCCTCCCGCAGGCTCAGCTCGAGGACCTTCTTGGCGCGCGGGGTGAACGGGATGTGCCCGGACGGTGCCTGCTGACCCTGTCCGATGATCTCCTCGACCTGGCTGCGGACACCCTCCAGGGAGATTCCCAGCGATTCCAGCGACTTGGCCGCGACGCCTTCGCCCTCGTGAATGAGACCCAGCAGGATGTGCTCGGTGCCGATGTAGTTGTGGTTGAGCATCCTGGCTTCTTCTTGAGCCAGAACGACCACCCTGCGGGCACGGTCGGTAAAACGTTCAAACATCGGTTATTACCTGCTCTCCCTCACCATCGGTAGCTCCGTCGTGCAAAGACATCTGCCGGCACAGGGGCCGACTACCGCGTACCTGCCATCCACTCTAATGCTCGGCCCGTCAGGGCACTAACCTCACGGTGCGCAGCGACGCCGGAGCACAAGAGAATAACGGGGAAAAGCGACAATGCGTTTCCCATCTCCGGCGGTGATCGCTACGCCACAAGCGAAATGCAAAAAACCGGCGCCCAGGTTTAATACCTGGACGCCGGATCGCGCGTACTAGCAGTGCCGATCGGTCGCGACTACGTGGCCGCGTGGAAGGCGTCGATGACGTCGGCCGGGATGCGCCCCCGGGTCGAGACGTTGTGACCATTGCGACGCGCCCATTCCCGGATCGCGGCGCTCTGTTCGCGGTCGATGGCGCCGCGACCGCGCCCGGAACCCGAACGCCCGCGCCGCCGGCCGCCGACCCGACGTCCGGCCGCGACCCAACCCTTCAGGTCGTTACGCAGTTTCGCCGCATTTTTACTGGAAAGGTCGATCTCATAGGTCACCCCGTCAAGCCCGAATTCGACGGTTTCGTCGGCGGCGCCGGCACCGTCGAAATCATCGACCAAGGTGACGGTCACTTTTTTCGCCATTGGCTTACCCTCATGTTCTTCCTGTGCAGTTAGAGATGCAGTTCGGATAGACTCCCCGGTTCTCTAATCTGCCATAGGAAGTGGAAATACTCAATCCGACACAAGAGCAGTTCAGTTGGAGTGCGGCCGAACAATCGGGAACAAAACAGTCTCCCTAATTGACAGACCGGTCAAACACATCAACAACCGATCGATACCCATTCCGGTACCAGTGCACGGCGGCATACCAAACTCCAGAGCGGCCAGGAAATCCTCATCGAGAACCATAGCCTCGTCGTCACCGGCGGCTGCCGCGCGTGCTTGATCGGCAAATCTCTCGCGTTGCACTACCGGGTCATTCAATTCCGAGTAGCCGGTTGCCAGCTCGACTCCGTGCAGGTAGAGGTCCCACTTCTCGGTGACTCCGGCAATACTGCGGTGCTGGCGCGTCAAAGGCGTGGTCTCCACCGGGAAATCCCGGACAAATGTGGGCGCGGTCAAGCTCTTGCCCACTGCGTGCTCCCAGAGTTCTTCGACGAGTTTGCCGTGACCAAAGCCACGATCGTCCGGAATCTCGACATCTAGTCGGGCCGCGATCGCACGTAAGGTCTGCACCGAAGTCTGCGGTGTGATCTCTTCACCGAGCGCATCGGACAACGATAAATACATCTCCAGAGTTGCCCATTCTCCGTCGATGTTGTACACACTGCCATCCGGCATCGGAAGTTCTCTGGTTCCGATCGCCTCGTCGGCAACCTCTTGAATAAGCTCTCTGGTGACCAGTGCCGAATCGTCATAGGTGCCGTAGGTCTGGTAGGTCTCCAGCATAGAGAATTCCGGGGAATGCGTGGAATCGGTTCCCTCGTTTCGGAACACTCGATTTAGTTCGAAGACCTTGTCGAAACCACCGACGATGCAGCGCTTGAGGAACAGTTCCGGCGCGATCCGCAGGTACAGGTCGATGTCGAGGGCATTGGAATGGGTGACAAACGGTCGCGCCGCCGCACCACCGGCCAGCGTCTGCAGGATGGGCGTTTCGACTTCGAGGAATCCGCGCCGGTCCAGCGCGTTGCGCAGCGCCCGGATGACGGCGATCCGCTGCCTGGCCACGCTGCGCGCCTGCGGGCGCACGATCAGGTCGACGTAGCGTTGCCGTACCCGCGCCTCCTCGCTCATCTCTTTATGTGCAACGGGCAGCGGCCGCAGCGACTTGGCGGCCATCTGCCAGGAATCGGCGAGAACGGACAATTCGCCGCGACGTGAACTGATCACGGTGCCGTGTACATACACGATGTCGCCGAGGTCGACGTCGGCCTTCCACGCGTCCAGGGACTCCCGGCCGACTTTGTCCAGGCTGATCATCGCCTGCAACTGCGCGCCGTCGCCGTCCTGCAAAGTCGCGAAACACAGCTTGCCGGTGTTGCGCGCGAAGACCACCCGGCCGGCGACGCCGACGACGTCCTCGGTGGCGGTATCGGTCGGCAGATCGGGGTAGGCGGCCCGGATTTCGGCCAGCGTGTGCGTGCGCTCGATGGCCACCGGGTAGGGATCGTGGCCTTCAGCCAACAGGCGAGCGCGCTTGTCCCGGCGAATCCGAAACTGTTCGGGAAGGTCCGCGGCGGATTCTCGATCGGGGGCACTCACGACGTGCCAGCTTAAATGAACCCGCGGCGTGCGCCCCAATTGCGACTGTCAGCGCGCGGTCTTGAGCCGGCCGCGCTGGGCGTCCTGATTGCGCTCGAAGACCATCCGCAGGCCATCCAGGGTCAGGTGTTTGTCGTAGTGCTCGACGGTGTGCAGTTCCGGCAACAGCAGGGGTGCGGTGTGTCCGGTGGCCACCACCGCGACGTCCTCACCGGCCGCGAAACCCTGCACATCGTCGCGGATGCGGCCGACCAGTCCGTCGACCAGGCCGGCGAAACCGAACACCGCGCCGGCCTGCATGCACTCGACGGTGTTCTTGCCCACCACGGACCGCGGCCGGGTCAGTTCGACCCGGCGCAGCGCCGCCGAGCGGGCCGCCGCGGCGTCCGAGGACACCTGCACGCCGGGCGCGATCGCGCCCCCGAGAAACTCCCCTTTGGCCGACACCACGTCCACGCAGATCGACGAGCCGAAGTCGACGACGATCGAGGCCTTGCCGAACTTGCTGAATGCCGCCAGGCAGTTGACGATCCGGTCGGCGCCGACCTCTTTGGGGTTGTCGACCAACAGCGGGATGCCGGTGCGGACGCCGGGCTCGATCAACACATGCGGCACCGACGGCCAGTACTGCTCGAGCATGATGCGCACCTCGTGCAGCACGGACGGAACGGTGGACAGCGCGGCGGCACCGGTCAGCCGCTCGGCATCCTCACCGATCAGGCCGTCGATGGTGAGCGCCAGCTCGTCGGCCGTGACCTCGGACTCGGTACGAATCCGCCACTGCTGCACCACTTTTGCGTGATCTTTGACCCCGGCCAGCAAGCCGACGACGGTGTGGGTGTTGCGGACGTCGATCGCCAGCAGCACGGTTATCGCACGCCGATCCGCGGATCGAGTAGCTCATCCACGCCGTCGGGCACGAAGGCCGGGTCGTGGCCCAGGTCGATCTGCTTGTTCGCCCCGTCGACGAATACGATCCGCGGCTGGTAGGCGCGCGCCTCGGCATCCTCCATGGCTCCGTAGGCGATCAGGATCACCAGATCGCCCGGGTGGACGAGATGTGCTGCGGCACCGTTGATTCCGATTATCCCACTACCGCGTTCACCGGTGATCGCGTAGGTCACCAGCCGGGCGCCGTTGTCGATGTCGACGATGGTGACCTGTTCACCTTCGAGCAGGTCGGCGGCATCCATCAGATCTGCGTCGATGGTCACCGATCCGACGTAGTGCAAGTCGGCCTGGGTAACGGTGGCGCGGTGGATCTTCGACTTCAGCATCGTCCGTAACATCAGTTCCTCCAATGTGATTCGTCCGACCCAGCGGTGTCGGCGACATTTCCGATTTGAATTGCAACGTTGTCCAGCAGGCGGGTGGCGCCCAGCCGCGCCGCGATCAGCAGCCGGCCGGATCCGCCGGTGGGTACCGGGCCCAGCTCGGTGTCGCGCAGTTGCAGGTAGTCGACCTGCAGGCCGGATGTCGCGTCGAGCACCGCCTGTGCCGCGTCCAGCGCGGCCTGCGCACCGAACGTCGCGGCGTGTGCCCCGGCCGTCAGGGCCGACGAAAGTGCCACCGCGAGTTCACGTTGCGCCGGGTCGAGGTAGCGGTTGCGCGACGACATCGCCAGCCCGTCGGATTCGCGCACCGTGGGCACTCCGACCACCCGCACATCCAGATTCAGGTCGGCGACCATCTGCCGGACCAGGACCAGCTGTTGATAGTCCTTCTCGCCGAAGAAAATCCGATCGGGACGCACGATCTGCAGCAGTTTCACCACGACGGTCAGCATCCCAGCGAAGTGCGTTGGGCGCGAGGCGCCCTCGAGCTCGGCGGCGAGCGGACCGGGCTGCACGGTGGTGCGCATGCCGTCGGGGTACATGGCCGCGGCGGTCGGTGCGAACACGATCTCGACGCCTTCCTCCCGCAACATCGCGATGTCCTGGTCGAGGGTGCGCGGGTAGGCGTCGAGGTCTTCGTTGGCACCGAACTGCAACGGGTTGACGAAAATCGACACCACCACCACCGAGCCCGGCACCCGCTTGGCGGCGCGTACCAGCGTCAGGTGGCCGTCATGCAGGGCTCCCATGGTGGGCACCAACATGACTCGACGGCCGGTATGCCGCAGCGCCCGGGTGACCTCAGAGACCTCGCGCGGGACGGCGTACACGTTCAGCCGGCCGCGGTCGAACGTCGGCGCCTTGCCGGCGGTCATCGCGCCAGCACCTCGACGACGTCGGTGGGGGCATGGGCACGCTGCGCGGTGCGCAGCGCATTCACCCGGTACGCCTGGGCGAGGTGCGGATCCGCGCCTTCCAGCGCGCGCAGATGCCCGGCGACGGCGGCGGCGTCCCCGCGGGCGACCGGCCCGGTGAGTGCGGCCTGTCCGCGTTGCAGGGTGTTTTCCAGGGCCGCGCGGGCCAACGGTCCGACGATGCGCTCGGCGATGCCACCCGGCTGGTTCTCCACGGGCTGCTGCCCCAGCAGTTCGCCGCCGCGGATCGCGGCCCGCAGCGCCTCCAGCGCGTCGGCCAGCACCGTGACCAGGTGGTTGGAGGCGTGGGCCAGCGCGGCGTGATAGAGAACACGGGCGTCCTCGCGCACACTGAACGGCTCGCCACCCATTTCCAGCACCAGCGACTGCCCGATGGCGTAGCCGACGTCGTCGGCCGCGGTGATGCCGAAGCAGGTGTCGGCCAACCGGGCGATGTCCTCATCGGCGCCGGTGAAGGTCATCGCCGGATGAATCGCCAGCGGAATGCAGCCCTGCTCGCTCAGCGGGGACAGGACCGCGACGCCGTTGGCGCCGGAGGTGTGCGCCACGATGGTCCCGGGCCGCACCGCCGAGGTGGCCGCCAGGCCGGACACCAGGCCGGGCAGTTCGCTGTCGGTGACCGCCAGCACCAGCAGCTCAGCGGCGGCTGCGACGTCGGGCGGCGGCAGGACCGGGGTGTCGGGCAGCCGACGCTGTGCCCGGAGCAACGATGCGCGGGAGATGGCGCTGCACGCGACCACGACGTGATCGGCGCGCTCCAGCGCGACTCCCAGTGCGGTGCCCACCCGGCCGGCGGAGATGATCCCCACCTTGAGCCTGGCCGGGCGCAAACCGTCGAACTGCACCATCGCAGACGACCTCACAGATGTCTTTGTTCGTTCCAGTCCCGCAATTCGGGTACCGGACGGTCACCAAGACTCTAGTCGATCCGCCGGACGCAGCACAGCGTGTCAGCCGTCACGCCGCCGCCGGCGCCCACCGCCCGGCTGGACCTGGAGCCGCGCCATCAGGTCTGCGACCGTCTGCCCACCCGCCGGCTCCTCCGGGACATCGGACGCGTCGGCGTCGGCGCTGCGATGCCTGGATGCCGGGGGGGCGGGCGCCAACCGCGGGGACGCAGGCTCGGCCGGCGCGACGGACTCGTCCGGTCCGGAATCCTCGGTCCGGGCGAAGCTGCCGACCCCGTGGTCCCGGTACTCCGCGGAGTGCCGCGACCGGGACCGACGACCGCCGTACTGGGACGGTGCCTCGCCGTGAGCGCCGGCGGGCTCGTCCTCGGCATCCCGGTAGCGCCTTCTGCGGCCCGATTGTCCGGGCGGGGCCGGGTCGGAGGGTGCCCACCGACTGCCGGGTGTCCCGGGTGGCAGCCACTGCCCTTCGGCGGCGACGGGCTGCCATTCGGCCGGACGCTCCGGCCGCGGCTCCGGCGACAAAGGTGCAGGTGGCGGCGTCTGCGGCTGCGGCCACGCCGCCGGCGGCTGCGGCCACGCCGGCTGTTGCGGAGCCTGTGGCGGCGGGCGGTGGCGTGGTTCGGCGGGCGTTTCCGGGGGTGCCGGGGCTGCGAACTGCGGCACCGGCGCGGGTTGCTCGCGCACCGGCGCGGGCGGGCGGGGCGGCAGCAGCGGTTCCTCCGGTACATCGATGATGGCGGTGTCGTCGCTGCGCACGATCCGGTCGTCCCGCCGCACCGCCGTCACCCGATCACTGGTCACCCAGTCCGCGGGGGGGATTTCGCCGTTCTGGGCGGGGGCCCGGTCCGTCAACGCACGGGTGCCGTCCCTGCCCAGGGTCTCCAGCGCCGGCCGCTGTTCGAGATCGGTGTCGAACAGAATCTCCAGGTTGGTGCGCAACGAAGCCAGTTCGGCCCGCAGCGCCGCAATCTCGTCGGCGGCCTGCGCATGTATCTCCGCGGCCAGCTCCCGGCGCAACTGGGATTCCACCGTCAGTTCGTACTCACGACGAGCGGAGATCTCGCGATCCAACTGCAGGTCGTAAACCAGCTTCATGTCGCGGGCGCGTGCCTGGTCGGCCTCGGCCTGCCGGCGATACAGCACCGACACGAACGCACCGGCGACGGCGGCCCACAGCGCCAGGATCACAGCGAGCTTGAGCAGTTCCACGCGATCGGTGAAAACCAGCGCGGAACTGGCCCCGATAGCCAGGACCAGCAACGCCGTCAAGAGCACCCAACCCGGCCTGCGGCCGCCGCGCCGGACTCGGGCGCCGCGGGACAGAACGGTCATGGCCAGAAACTGTACCCGGGCGAGGTCAGTCAGCGTGTCGTGCCGGTCCGGCGATTCTCCGGCCGAGCCGACTTTCGTCAGGTTTCGACGCCCTCGCCGTGCTCGGTCGGATCCGGCGGGGACTTGCAGCAATGCTGTAGCCAGAGCGCCGCGACGATCAGGGCCAACGCGCTCACGGCGGCTACCACCGCGCCGGAGGTGTCGGCTGCGGCTGCCCGCAGCCACGACCGCCGCGGCAGGAAGTACACCAGCACGCCCAACCACCACCCCAGCACCAGCGCGCCCATCCACGCTGAGGCCTTGGCCACCACCAGGCTGCGCGCCACCGCCAGCGGGTGCAGCCAGCCTGGCGCGTCGCCGATCTCCCCGTCGTCGATCTTGGTGCGCACGTAGCGCCCCCACCGCCACTCGGCGAACGCGACCACCAGCAGCGAGATCCCCGTCCAGATCGTGATCGGCGGAAACCACCGGTAGAGCACCGTGATCAGCAGGTAGCCGACCACCGCCGCCCCGATCACCACCACGGTGAGGTCGCGCTTGCGGGTCGGGCCCATCAACGCTCCAGCTTCAGCGACGTCGGCCGCACGCCGGCCCGGTCGGCGGGCCGTAGTGCGCCGATCAACTCCGCGACGGGGCGCGAACTCCCGTCGAGCCCCAACTCGGCGCCGGGATCGACCTCCAGCCACGGAACCAGGACGAAGGCCCGCAGGTGGGCCCGCGGATGGGGCAGCGTCAACTCGCTGCTGCGGCAGTCGACTTCGCCGCCGGCATCGTGACAGGCCACCAGGTCCACGTCGAGCGTTCGCGGACCCCACCGTTGTTCGCGGATACGCTGCGCCGCCTGCTCGAGTTCGTGGGCGCAGCTCAGCCAGTCGGTCGCGGTGCGGGCCGGATCGTCGGCGACCAGCACGGCGTTGAGGAACGGGTCCTGCGGCACACCACCCCACGGGTCGGTCTCGTAGACACCGGATACCGCGGTGACCGCGTCGCCGAGTCCGTCGACCACCGATTGCAACGCGGCCACCCGGTCACCGACGTTGGAGCCGATGGACAGCACGACGCGACTCATCGGCGCGTCATACCGCTCGGTCCGCCGGGATCACCGAACCCCGACCGCCGCGACGCGACCGTCGGGTCACCACCGCGACGTCGTCGAACTGCTGCGCAATGGGAGCCTGCGGTTTGTGCACCGTCACCTCGACGGCGTGCACCCGCTCGTCCTTGATGACGTCGTCGGCGATCTCGGCTCCGACCGTTTCGATCAGGTTCCGCGGCGTGCCCCCGATCACGTCGGCAGCCAACTGGGCCAGCACGCTGTAGTCGTAGGTGTCGGCCAGGTCGTCGCCAGCGGCGGCCTGCGCCAGGTCGATCCACACGGTGATGTCGACGACGAATTCCTGCCCATCGCGCCGCTCGTGTTCGAACACACCGTGCCGGCCGCGAATCCGCAAGCCGCGCAACTCGATTCGATCAGCCATCGGGCCCGGTCCCGTTCCCGCCCTGCCAGGCACGGACCACCCGCAGGGCGTCGACCGAGGCGCGCACATCGTGCACCCGAACACCCCACGCCCCGTGCAGGGCGGCCAGCGCCGAGATCACCGCGGTCGCCGTCTCACGCCCGTCCGGCGGCCGGGGCGTTCCGTCCGGCCCGGCCAGCAACGTCCCGAGAAAGCGCTTGCGCGAGGCGCCCACCAGCACCGGCAGCCCGGTGGCGACCAACTCGGACAAGCCGTGCAACAACGCCCAATTGTGTTGACCGGTCTTGGCGAATCCCAGACCGGGATCGATCACCAAATTGGCCGGATCGACGCCGGCGGCCACGGCGTCGTCGACACTGGCCAGTAGATCCGCGCGCACGTCGGCGACCACATCGGCGTAGTCGGGGACCCGGTGCGGGTGGTCCGCCGACACCGGCCGCCAGTGCATCAAGACCCACGGCACCTGCGCTTCGGCCAGCAGCGGGGCCATCGCCGGGTCGGCCCGCCCTCCCGATACGTCGTTGACGAGCTGTGCGCCGTTCTCCAGCGCGGCCCGCGCCACGCACGCGTGCATAGTGTCGATACTGACTGTAATACCTTGTGCAGCAAGCTTTTTGACTACTGGTACCACGCGATTCGACTCGACCTCAGGGTCCACCCGCGCCGCGCCGGGCCGGGTCGACTCGCCCCCGACGTCGACGATCTGCGCACCGTCGGCGGCCAGCGCCAGGCCATGCTCGACGGCACCACCGGCGTCCAGGTAACGCCCGCCGTCGGAGAACGAGTCGTCGGTGACGTTGAGCACTCCCATCACCTGCACGGGCGCCGGACTCACTTGCGCAGGATGAGATCGAGCGCTTCGGCCCGAGAAGCGGCGTCGGTCTTGAACTGACCCCGCACCGCCGACGTCGTGGTGGTCGATCCGGGCTTGCGCACCCCGCGCATTGCCATGCACAGATGCTCGGCCTCGATCACCACGATCACCCCGCGTGGATTCAGCTTGTGCACCAGCGCGTCGGCGATCTGACTGGTGAGCCGTTCCTGGACCTGCGGGCGCTTGGCGTAGAGGTCGACCAGGCGGGCGATCTTGGACAAGCCGGTGACTCTGCCGTCCACCCCGGGGATGTAGCCGACGTGGGCCACCCCGTGAAAGGACACCAGGTGGTGTTCGCAGGTGGAGTACATCGGGATCTCTTTAACGATGACCAGTTCGTCGTGGTCCTCGTCGAACATCGCGGTCAGCACCGAGGCCGGATCGGTGTAGAGGCCGGCGAATATCTCCCGATAGGCCCGGACAACGCGAGCAGGGGTGTCCCGCAAGCCATTTCGGTCTGGGTCCTCGCCGATCGCAACGAGCAGTTCGCGAACCGCGGCCTCGGCGCGGGCCTGGTCGAATTCCCGCACCCGGGTACTCCTGGAATCCAGCTGCGTCATTGAAGCCTCCGTTATTCAGCCGTGGGCCGGCGGGTTGGACCGAGTCACGTCCTTCTCGCGCTGGTCGGACTCGGCGGGGTCCGTCTCGGTATCCGGGCTGGGATAACTGGGAGCTGGTTGTGGACGATTGGACGACTTGGGCGGCCACCCGGGGGCGTGCCAGCCGGCGGGGGCGCCGTAGTCCGGCTGGGTGCTGCCGTGCGAACCGTTGGCACCCTGAGAACCGCTGTCGCCGTTGCCCTGCGTCTCGGATTGAGCTTGTTCGGCAGCCTTGCTGGCCCGTGCGATCGCGGCCTTGAACGCCGGCTCCGGCACCGGCTGGGGCCACGGCTCGCCGCGTTCGATCGCCAGTTCCCCCGGCGTCTTGATCGGCGGTTTGTCCGACGGGATCCGGCCCCCGAAGTCGTCGAACATGGTCAGTCGGGGCCGCTTCTCGACGTCGCCGAAGATCGCCTCCAATTCGGGGCGGTGCAGGGTCTCCTTTTCCAGCAACTCGCCGGCCAGCGTGTCCAACACATCGCGGTATTCGGTGAGGATCTCCCAGGCCTCGGTGTGCGCCGCCTCGATCAGCTTGCGCACCTCCTCGTCGATGGCGCCGGCAACCTCGTGGGAGTAGTCCGGCTGGTTGCCCATGGTGCGTCCCAGGAACGGGTCGCCGTGTTCGGTGCCGTATTTCACCGCTCCCAAGCGGGCACTCATGCCGTACTCGGTGACCATCGCGCGGGCCACCTTGGTCGCCTGCTCGATGTCGGACACCGCACCGGTGGTGGGCTCCCGGAACACCAGTTCCTCGGCCGCGCGACCACCCATCGCGAACACCAGCTGGGCGATCATCTCCGAGCGGGTGCGCAGACCCTTGTCTTCCTCGGGTACCGCGACCGCGTGCCCGCCGGTGCGCCCACGGGCCAGGATCGTCACCTTGTAGACCGGGTCGATGTCCGGCATCGCCCATGCGGCCAGCGTGTGCCCGCCCTCGTGGTAGGCGGTGATCTTCTTTTCGTGCTCGCTGATGATGCGGCCCTTGCGGCGCGGGCCGCCGATGACCCGGTCGACGGCCTCTTCCAGGGCCGGGCCGGTGATGACGGTGCCGTTCTCGCGGGCGGTCAACAGCGCCGCCTCGTTGACGACGTTGGCCAGGTCGGCGCCGGTCATCCCGACGGTCCGCTTGGCCAGCCCGTCCAGGTCGGCGTCGTCGGCGATGGGCTTGCCCTTGGAGTGCACCCGCAGCACCGCGCGGCGACCGGCCAAGTCCGGGTTGGACACCGGGATCTGCCGGTCGAAGCGACCGGGCCGCAGCAGCGCCGGGTCCAGGATGTCGGGACGGTTGGTGGCCGCGATGAGGATGACGCCGGCACGGTCACCGAAGCCATCCATCTCCACCAGCAACTGGTTGAGGGTCTGCTCGCGCTCGTCGTGCCCACCGCCGAGCCCTGCGCCGCGCTGGCGGCCCACCGCGTCGATCTCGTCGACGAAAATGATGCACGGGCTGTTCTGCTTGGCCTGCTCGAAGAGATCCCGCACCCGGGACGCACCGACGCCGACGAACATCTCGACGAAGTCCGAGCCGGAGATGGTGAAGAACGGCACACCGGCTTCGCCCGCCACGGCGCGGGCCAGCAGCGTCTTGCCGGTCCCCGGCGGGCCGTAGAGCAGCACGCCTTTGGGAATCTTGGCGCCCAGCGCCTGATACCGGGACGGGTTCTGCAGGAAGTCCTTGATCTCGTAGAGTTCCTCGACCGCTTCGTCGACACCGGCGACGTCGGCGAACGTGGTCTTGGGCATGTCCTTGGACAGTTGTTTGGCCCGTGACTTGCCGAAGCCGAAGCCCATCCGGGCACCGCCCTGCATGCGGGAGAACATCACGAACAGACCCACCAGCAGCAGCAGCGGTAGCACGTAGACCAGCAGCTCGCCGAGCAGACTGCCTTCGTTGACCACGGTGCTGACCTTGGCGTTCTTGGCGGTCAGCGCCTTGAGCAGCTCGACCCCGTACCCGGCCGGGAACTTGGTGATGACCTTGTCGGAGTTCTCGGTGTCGTTGTTGCTCTTCTTCAGGGTCAGTCGCAGCTGCTGCTCGCGATCGTCGATCTGCGCGCTCGCGACGTTGTCGCTGTTGATCTGTGCCATCGCCACCGAGGTGTCGACGGGTTTGTAGCCGCGGGTGTCGTCGCTGAAATAGAAGAACAACCAGCCGAACAGCACCAATACGGCGATCACCGTAATTGTGCGGATCACGTTTCTACGGTTCATCTATCATCGGCCGGCTCGGCCAGGTCCTTCCCGATACACGCAGCTGGAAATGTCCAGGTTACCGCCCCTGGCGACAGCAAGCTCCGGCAGAGCCGGGGCGCAGCATGAACAACGAGCGGAAGTTCCCGAAAAGCGCGCCCGGCTACCGGTAATAACGCGCTTCCACCACATTGCCGTCCGGATCGGGAAAGTAGTAACCCTGCGGCGCCCATCCCTGCGCGCCGAACGAATTGTCCAGCCGCGAGCTGGTGTCGATGCCTTCGTCGCGCAGTCGCCGATCCAGGGCGTCGTATTCGTCCTTCGACATCGCCAGGCACACGTGGTTGATCCGGTGGCCGGCGCTGCCTTCGACGTTGGTCATCGCCTCGGTGCCGGAGGCGCCCTCGGCCGGTATCAGGTCGAGGATCGAATCCGCGCAGACCCGCACACTCGGGAACGGCGCCCGGCCGGCATCGAACTCTTCGAACCGGACCGGTTCCAAACCCACCACCCGGGTATAGAAGTCCATTGCCGCCAGCGGGTCCTTCGTCCACAACACCACGTGGTCCAGCCGCATCGCGCCCACCTTCATGTCGTCGCCTCTGCGGTGTCCAAACTACCCGCGGGCCTTCTCAGCCCCGGGCTGCTGTGCTTTGGTGAGACGGTGGGCTCATCAACCGAACGGTTAGTCGACACCAACGGTGTGCAGCTGCGAGTGGTCGAGGCCGGGGAGCCCGGGGCGCCCGTGGTGCTGCTGTGTCACGGCTTTCCGGAACTGGCCTACTCGTGGCGACACCAGATTCAACCGCTGGCCGATGCCGGCTACCACGTGTTGGCGCCCGATCAGCGGGGTTACGGCGGGTCGTCGCGCCCGGCGCCGATCGAGGCCTACGACATCCACCAGTTGACCGCCGACCTGGCCGGGCTGCTCGACGATGTCGGCGCCGAGCAGGCCGTGTGGGTCGGCCACGACTGGGGTGCCGCCGTGGTGTGGAACGCACCGCTGTTGCATCCCGAACGTGTCGCGGCGGTTGCTGCCCTGAGTGTTCCCGTCACGCCGCGCCCCAAGGTCGCGCCCACCCAGGCCTGGCGGCGCATGTTCGGCGACCACTTCTTCTACATCCTCTATTTTCAGCAGCCCGGCGTCGCCGATGCGGAGTTCGACGCCGATCCGGCCCGCGCCGTCCGCCGGATGATGGGCGGCCTGCGGCTTTCTGACGACCACAGTGCGGGGCTGCGCATGGTGGCGCCCGGATCCGAAGGTTTCATCGACCGGCTGCCGGAGCCCGACGGGCTGCCCGACTGGATCAACCAGGCCGAACTGGACCACTACATCAGCGAATTCGCCCGTACCGGCTTCACCGGTGGCCTGAACTGGTACCGCAATTTCGACCGTAACTGGGAGACCACACCCGAACTCGCCGGTGCCACCATCTCGGTGCCGTGCCTGTTCATCGGGGGGACGGCCGATCCGGTCCTCAGCTTCACCCGCGCCGATCGAGCCGCAGAGGTGATCACCGGCCCCTACCGCGAGGTGATGCTCGAGGGAGCCGGGCACTGGATACAGCAGGAGCGACCCGAAGCGGTGAACGAGACCCTTCTCGACTTCCTCAAAGGAGTGCAATGGTGAGTGCGCCAATGCGATTCGGTGTTTTCATCACACCGTTTCATCCCACCGGTCAATCACCCACGGTGGCACTGGAATACGACATGGAGCGGGTCGTCGCGCTGGACCGCCTGGGCTTCGACGAGGCGTGGTTCGGCGAACACCATTCCGGCGGTTACGAATTGATCTCCTGCCCGGAGGTGTTCATTGCGGCCGCCGCAGAGCGGACCAAGCACATCCGGTTGGGTACCGGTGTGGTCTCACTGCCCTATCACCATCCGCTGATGGTGGCCGACCGCTGGGTGCTGTTGGATCACCTGACCCGTGGCCGGGTGATGTTCGGCACCGGTCCCGGCGCGCTGCCGTCGGATGCCTACATGATGGGAATCGATCCGGTCGACCAGCGGCGGATGATGCAGGAATCGCTGGAGGCGATCCTGGCCTTGTTCCGCGCCGCTCCCGACGAGCGCATCGACCGGCACACCGAGTGGTTCACCCTGCGCGACGCCCAATTGCACATCCGCCCGTATACCTGGCCATATCCGGAGATATCTACGGCCGCAATGATTTCGCCGTCGGGACCGAGGTTGGCCGGCGCACTGGGCACCTCGCTGCTGTCCCTGTCGATGTCGGTACCGGGCGGGTATGCAGCTTTGGAGACAACCTGGCAGGTGGTGGTCGACCAGGCCGCCAAAGCCGGCCGCGAAGCACCCCGGCGGCGCGACTGGCGGGTGTTGAGCATCATGCACATCGCCGACACCCGGGACCAGGCGATCGAGGACTGTACGTACGGGTTGCTGGATTTCGCCGAATATTTCGGCGCCGCCGGATTCGTCCCGCTGTCCAACTCGGTCGACGGCACCCAGTCACCCCGCGAGTACGTGGCAGACTATGCGGCGCAGGGAAATTGCTGCATCGGCACGCCGGACGACGCAATCGCGCACATCGAGGATCTGCTGGAACGCTCCGGCGGGTTCGGTACATTGCTGCTGCTCGGCCACGACTGGGCGTCGCCGGCGGCGACTTTCCATTCCTATGAACTGTTCGCGCGCAGAGTTATTCCGCATTTCAAGGGACAACTCGAAGCCCCGCGGGCTTCGCACGAATGGGCCAAGGACAAGCGCGAGGAGTTGATCGGACGCGCCGGTCAGGCCGTCGTGCAGGCCATCACTCAGCACGTCGCCGAACACGACGAGACGGGCAACTGATGCGGGCATCGGTGCTGCGCGACGGGCGCATGGTCTACCGCGACGACCTGCCCGAACCGACACCGGGGCCGGGACAGGTGCTGGTCGCGGTCCGTGCGTGCGGAATCTGCGGCTCTGACCTGCATTTCGCGACCCACGGCGGCAAGGTGCTGGAAATGAGCCGCCGGGTGGCCGGCAATACGGGTGGCATGGACGTCGACCTGAGCCGGGACATCTTCATGGGCCACGAGTTCAGCGCCGAGGTGCTCGAGGCCGGTCCCGACACCGACACCCATCCGCCGGGAACACTGGTCACCTCACTGCCGGTGTTGTTGTCCGACAAGGGCGTCGAGCCGATCGTGTACAGCAACAGCACGCTCGGTGGGTATGCCGAGCGGATGCTGCTGTCGGCGCCGCTGTTGGTGCCGATCCCCAACGGTCTGGACCTCAAGCACGCGGCCCTCACCGAGCCGATGGCGGTGGGGTTGCATGCGGTGAACAAGTCCGACATCAAGGTCGACGAAGCGGCCCTGGTGCTGGGCTGCGGGCCGATCGGCATCGCGATCATCGCCGCGCTGCGCGTCCGCGGCGTGCAAAGCATTGTGGCGGCTGACTTTTCGCCCAAACGTCGCGAGCTGGCGACCCTGATGGGAGCACATCGGACGGTGGATCCGGCACAGGGCTCGCCGTTCGACGTCACGAAGGCGGTGGTGGTGTTCGAGGCCGTCGGGAGACCCGGGGTCATCGACGACGTGCTGCTCCGAGCACGGCGCGGCACGCGCCTGGTGGTGGCCGGTGTCTGCATGGAACCCGACACCATCCACCCGTTCTTCGGCACCGCCAGCGAGATCAGCATCCAGTTCTCGTTGGCCTACGACTTCGAGGAGTTCAGCGAGTCGCTGCGAGCGATCGCCGAGGGTGACATCGACGTCAGCCCCCTGATCACCGGCGAAGTCGGACTGGACGACGTCGGGGCGGCGTTCGACGACCTGGCCGACCCGGAACGGCACTGCAAGATCCTGGTTACGCCCTAGCAACCACGACGTTCCCCGGGCCTGAATGCCAAGTTGACGGACGGTGCATCCTGTCGCACGCTTACTCGATGGCCGGGATCAACGAGGACGCGATGATCGCCCGTCTGGAGCGCCGACTGGCAACGCAATACCGCCATCTGCCGCCCGATCAGGTGGCCGGCGCCATCGAGAATGCACGCGCCAGCCTGGCCCACAGCCGGATCCGGGACTTCATCCCGTTGCTCGTCGAGCGGCGGGTCAACGCCGAATTGGCGGGGGCCAGGTAGGCGGCTGCTGCGCTAGCCGCCGGACGGCGGCTGCGCGATCACGGTGGGCTTGAAGCCGTAGCGGGGAGCGGCGAAGTTCGCCACACTGCGCCCGGTGCCGGCCCCGGGCGCCATCGGGAGCCCGCCGAACGCTGAGGTGGCGGGTTGGGCGGCGGCCGCACCTGCAGCGCCGTTGAGCGCCACGTTGATCGGCGTCGCCCCCGGCGTGGCCGTCCAACTGGCCGGGACCGAGACCGCCCCGACCTTGGCCGCGTTGCCGACTGCGCCGGTGATCCCGCCGAGAGCGTTGCCGAAACCGCTGCCGAAGGTCGGTGCAGCAGCCGCCGCAGCCCCCTCCGCCGCCTTTGCCGCGCCCTCTGCCGCTTTTGCGGCCGCGGGGAACGCGCTGTGGAACAGGCCGTCGATATCCTTCATCGCGGTGGTGCTCAGTCGGAATGGAGAGACCATTCTGATGTAGGTGTCGAACCCGGAACTGAAGTCCACCGTCTGGGAACCGGTCAGCCCTTCCACCACATCGCCCAGGATTCCGTTCAACACGATCCCGTCGCCGTTGGCATTCCAGGCCGCTCCGGTCAATCCGAGCGCTGCTTGCGGATTGGCCAGCCACGGTGGGACGTTCGTCAGGCCGCCCAGCTGGTTGAGCGCCCGCACCACATCGTGATAACCCGCCGATGCCAGGGCGGAGTTGACCGCGTTGATCTGCGCGTTGATTTGATTGCTGAGCCCGGCGATGCTGGTCGCGACGGACTGCGGTGTCAGAGTCGGCAGGTCCGCGGCCGCCGCGGAGGCACCCGAGTAGCCGTACATGGCGGCGGCGTCCTGCGCCCAGAACTCGAGATATTGCGCCTCGGTGGCGGCAATTGCCGCGGTGTTCTGGCCCAGAAAGTTCGTCGCGAGCAGACCGGCCAGCAGTGCCCGGTTGGCCTCGATCACCGGTGGCGGCACCGTCGCCAGAAATGCGGCCTCGTAGGCTGCCGCCGCGGCGACAGCCTGCGCGCCGGTCTGTGCGGCCTGTTCGGCCGTAGCGGTCAACCAGGCAATTTGCGGCGTGGCCGCGGCGGCCATGGCTGCGGCCGAGGGGCCGGCCCACGGCCCGTCGGTCAGGCCGGTGACGACCCCGCCGTAGGAGGCTGCAACGGATTGCAATTCGCCCGCCAAACCTTCCCAGGCAGCGGCTGCGGCCAGCATCGGCCCCGACCCCGCACCTGCATACATCAGCGCGGAGTTGACCTCCGGCGGAAGAGCTGCGAAATCCAACATTGACCTGTCGTCCTAACCGATCGTGGCAGCGTTGGCGGCTTCGGTGGTGCCGTAGGAACTACCGCTGAGACCCAGCGTGGTCGCCAACTGCTCCTGGACCGCCACGGCCTGCTCACTGATCGCCTGAAACAGCGTGGCGTGGTTGACGAAATGGTTGGCCATGATCAGCGACACCACGTCGGATGCGGCCGGAACGACCGCACTCGTCGGGCCCGCGGCGGCGGAATTGCCGGCACGGTGGGCCGAGAAAATTGACATGAGCTCCCCCGACGCACCGGTCAGAACTTCTGGCTCAGCAAAGACAGTCGACATTTGAGTCCTCCCTCAACGTTTACGTTGCACAACAGCAATCAGCGACCAATGACGTGGCACGTCACTCGTCGCTGAGCTGGTTCCTCGACCACGTTAAGTCCGACAAAGGGCGCAAACCAGGCCATCAGCGGCTTGTTCACTGGCGGGACAATAACTATTCATTTGCTGCATTGAATCCGCAGGTGGAGTGGAGACTAGGTATGAATCATATATGTTTCATATATGAAATGAGTTTTATATGAAGTTCTAAAAAGCACGTGCAATCGCAGCTACCCTGTGCGTCTGCGGCCCCGGCTATCCGCCGCGAACACCGCCACCAATCGGGGCACAAGCTGCCGCCTGATATCCCAGAGAACGCCGTTGACCTGCAGTTCCAGCCCGGACGCGACTGCCTGCGACTTCCCTGCGCACGCGAACAGACTGGACCGGACCGACGGCTCGTCGCCGCCGAGCGGCTGCTCACCGCCTCCGATGGCGGCGGAGTCCAGGCTCGGCGACGGTCCCGGCGTCGGACCCGCAGATTTGCGAACGACGCGAGATTCCCACCGGATCGCCGCTGCTTAAACGTGAAATCGTTGAACCGGACCTGCCCCCATAAGCGGCCAGCAGTCGACTTTCGAACCAGAACGGCGTTTGCTGGGTGTTATCCAGGTCACTCAATTAGGACGGTGTTCACCTCGGCGACAGCTGAACAGCAGGTGAACGGAAAGTAATCTACCAGCGGTTATTGATAAACGCGGGGGTCCAGAGTGCCGATATAGGACAGATCACGATAGCGCTCGTCGTAATCCAGGCCGTAGCCGACAACGAAGTCGTTGGGGATGTCGAAACCCACGTAGGTGATGTCGACGTTGGCCCCCACCGCATCGGGTTTCCGCAGCAGCGTGCACACCCGCAGCGAGCGCGGATGCCGGCTGCTGAGGTTCCGCAGCAACCACGACAGCGTCAGCCCCGAGTCGACCACGTCCTCCACGATCAACACGTCGCGGTCGTGGATGTCCCGGTCGAGATCTTTAAGGATGCGCACCACCCCCGACGACGATGTCGAGGACCCGTAAGAACTGACCGCCATGAACTCGAACTGGGTCGGCAGCGGAATGGCGCGGGCCAGGTCGGTGACAAACAGGACGGCACCCTTGAGCACGGTGATCAGCAGCAGATCCTGACCGGTGGTGGCCGCCGGGTCACGGTAGTCGTCACCGATCTGTTGCCCGAGCTCGGCGATGCGGGCCTGGATCTGCTCCCGGGTCAGCAACACCGACTTGATATCCCCCGGATACAGCTCCGCCGTCACGTCCACAGCGTGCCACGCCGACCGGTCAACAACCAACGCAACCGTCAAATCGTCTCGGGGCGCAACTCGAGTAGGCCGTCGCGCCGGCCCGCGACCAGCCGGCGACCGCGCAGCTGCGACCCAACCGCCACACCACCCTGGCCGCGCCAGCCCGTGACCAGTTTGTCGACCCCGCGAATCTGCTGGTCGGTAAGTCCGGTCGCACCGCCGGCCAGCAGCCAACGGCGAATCACCCGTCGACGCACCGGGTCGGGCAGCTCGCCGAGCGCCCGGGTATCCAGCCCCGTACCGGTCGTCGCCCCGCTCAGCGCCTCCGCGGCGAGCGCATCGATCAGCTCAGTGTCCTCGCGCAGGGCGGTCGCGGTGCGGGCCAGCGCCGCCGCGACCCCGCCGCCGAGCACGTCTTCCAACAGCGGCAGCACCTCGGTGCGCAGCCGCACCCGGGCGAAACGGCGGTCGCCGTTGTGCGGATCCTGCCAGGCGGTGACGCCCAGCTCGCGGCAGGCAGCGTGGGTGACCTCCCGCCGCAGCCCCAGCAACGGGCGGCACCACGGCGGATCAAACGGACGCATACCGGCGAGCGAGCGGGCTCCCGAGCCGCGGCCCAGGCCCAGCAGCACCGTCTCGGCCTGGTCGTCGAGCGTGTGCGCCAGCAACACCGGCCCGTCCCGATGGGCGGCCAGCGCGCCATAGCGGGCGGTCCGGGCCGCGGACTCCGGGCCGCCGTCGGTGCCGACCTGCACGCGCAATACCCGGGCATCCGCGCATCCCATCGAAAGAGCTTGTGCCCGTGCGGTTTCGGCCACCTCGGCCGAATCGGACTGCAACCCGTGATCCACGATCAGCGCGGTAGTGGGGCGCAACCGAGCTGCGACGGCGGTGAGCGCCAGCGAATCCGGGCCACCGGAGAGTCCGATGCACCACCGCTCGTCAGGACCCAGATAGGTCTGCGCGAAATCTGCTGCAGCCCTACGCAACTGGGCTAAAGCACCCGGTCGATCCATCGCTGTGGGTGCTCGATCTCGGCGGGTAGCGGCAGCGTCTCGGGTCCCGTCCAGATCGTATTGAAACGCTTCATCCCGACCCGCTCCACCACCGAGTCGACGAACACCTTGCCGCGGGTGTACTGGCTGAGCTTGGCATCGACACCGAGCAGCGCGCGCAGCAGCCGCTGCAGCGGCGGTTGTTTGCGGCGGCGGCGTTCGTCGAACCGTTGCCGGATGGTGGCGACCGACGGAACCACCATCGGCCCGACCGCGTCCATCACATGCTCGGCGTGCCCTTCCAGCAGGGTGCCGAGCACCAACAGCTGATCCAGCGCCTGGCGTTGCGGTTCGGACTGCACGGCGCGCATCAGGCCCAGGATCCCGGTGGCATTGGGATCGTCCGTCCCGGCACCGCGCGACCGGATGAATTCGGCGAGTCGGCCGGCCACCTCGCGGATATCGTCAGCGGGTTCCCGGGTCAGCAGACCCAGCGAACTCGACATGTAACCGGCGATCCACGGGTTGGCGGTGAACTGCACCCGGTGGGTGACCTCGTGCAGGCACACCCACAATCTGAAGTCCGACGGATCGACATTGAGCTGGCGCTCGATGGCGATGACGTTCGGATACACCAGCAGCAGCGTTCCGCCCTCGGACCCGAACGGGTCGTACTGACCGAGGATGCCCGACGACACGAACGCCAGCACCGCACCGGTCTGCGCGCCGGTGAGCCGGCCGGTGAGCCGGCCGCGGGGCTGGTCGCTGCCGTTGGTCATCGCCTTCATCGATTCGGTGGCAGCCCGGATCCACGCCGGCCGGTCCACCACCCGCGCCGGCGGCACCGCGCCGTCGGTGATCAGCCCGGTCACGTCGCGGACCGGCGGTTCGGCCTGCTCGGCGGACCGCAGCAGCTGATCCACGACCTGCCGTCGGGTGTAGTCAGAGGTGACCGGACCGCCACGGGTCAGCTTTTCCCCGACGGTGGCCGCGAAACGCCAGTCAACGGCGTTGCCCATCGTCAATTCCGCGCTGTCGGTCATACCGCACACCCGCAGAACCACAACCGGGTGGCGAGCGCGTCGATCGCGTTGCGACCGTTCGGGCCGGCGTCGTTGGAGATGAATGCGAACGTGAGCACCCGTCCGCTGGCGTCGGTGAGCACCCCCACCAGGGAGTTCACCGCGGTCAGCGAGCCGGTCTTGGCCCGCAGCCAACCGGCCGGGCCCTGGTCGGTGGACCGGTCCAGAAACCGCTCGCCCAGCGTGCCGCTGCCGCCGGCGATCGGCAGCAGATCCAGCAGTGCCCGCAGCGATGGTTGATCCGGACCTGCGGCGGCCTGCATCACGCCGTCCAGGGTGCGGGCCGTCAGACGGTTGTTCACCGACAGTCCGCTGGAGTCGGCCAGGGCGGCGCCGCCGGTGTCGACGTGCGCGGTGTTCAGCCGGCTGGTCACCGCGTCGACGGCCCCGGTGAAACTGCGCGGCCGGTTGATGGCCGTTGCCACTTCGCGGCCGATGCATTCGGCCATCACGTTGTCCGAGGCGTTCATCATCTGGGACAGCCGCTGCACCAGCGGCGCCGACTGCACCACCGCCAGCTGGCGCGCACCGGACGGCGCCGAAGCGATAGACACCGCCGCCGGATCCAGCCCCAGCGCGATGGCCAGCTCCCGGCCGGCATCCAGGGCCGGCGTCCGGCTGCGGCGGGAGTTGACGGTGGTGGGCTGGATCCGGCCGGCGTCGATCATCGCCGCCTCAATCGGGGCGACGTCACCGTTGTCGACGTCGGCGGAGTCCCAGCCCGGCGCCAGGGTGGGACCGCTGAACGCCGAGATGTCCACCTGCACCGAGGTGGGCGTCATACCGCTGCGGTGCACCTGCTCGACCAGGTCGTTGATCCGTGCCGCACCGCGATACCAGGTGTCCACGCCGGGCGGGGCCGCGGACAGGGTCGGGTCCCCGGCACCGACCAGCACAACGGGACCCTGCGCGCTATTCGGGGCGGCCACCACCCGGGTGCTGATCCGGGCTTGGCGGTCCAGCGTGAGCAGCGCCGCGGCGGCAGTCAGCACCTTGTTGGTGGACGCCGGCACCAGCGGTACGTCGTCGAGCTGTTGCCAGAGCTGCTTATTGCTCATGGCATCGGTGATCCGGCCGCCCAGTCTGCCCAGATTGGGATCCGCCACCACCGCCGCCAGCGCCGCGGCCACCCCCGTCGGGCTGGGTGCCTCTGCGTTGTCGGCCACCGCGCTCACGCCTGCCTTGACCGTCGGGGGTCGCGGCGGCGGCACCGTGGAACGCGCCCCGCCGCTGCCGTGCCCGCCGGTGGTGAACAGCACGGCCGCCGCCACCACCGCAGCCACGCACGCCAGCACCGCCAACCCGACGAACACCCGGGTGGTCTTGCGCCAGCGTCTGGGAGCCATAGATCGCGCGATCTCCTGTCTTGTCGTGTCCCATTCTGCCGAACCGCCCACACAGCAGTGCCGCCGCACCTGCTCGACTACTGTGTAGCCGTGCAATTCGACGTGACCATCGAAATCCCCAAGGGCCAGCGCAACAAATACGAAGTCGACCACGAGACCGGTCGCGTGCGCCTGGACCGCTACCTCTACACCCCGATGGGCTACCCGGCCGACTACGGCTTCATCGAGGACACCCTGGGTGAAGACGGTGACCCGCTCGACGCCATGGTGTTGCTGCCGCAACCACTGTTTCCCGGGGTGCTGGTGGAGGCGCGGCCGGTGGGCATGTTCCAGATGGTCGACGAAGCCGGTGGCGACGACAAGGTGCTCTGCGTGCCGGCCGGCGACAAGCGCTGGGACCACATCCAGGACATCGGCGACGTTCCGGAGTGGGAACTCGAGTCCATCAAGCACTTCTTCGTGCACTACAAGGACCTGGAGCCCGGCAAGTTCGTCAAGGCCGCGGACTGGGTCGGCCGCGCCGAGGCCGAGGCCGAGGTGCAGCGTTCGGTGGAGCGGTTCAAGACCAGCGGGCACTGACCGACATCCTCGACCGCTAGTGTCGCGACGGTGACGGACGGCGCGGGTACCCCCGCAGTGTCGGCGGGACCGGTCACCCGCGGCAGCGTCGCCCGGGTCGGCACGGCCACCGCGGTCACCGCGTGCTGCGGCTACGCGGTGGTCTACCTGGCCGCACGCCATCTTGCGCCCAGCGGCTTCTCCGTCTTCGCCGTCTTCTGGGGAGCGTTCGGCCTGGTCACCGGCGCCGCCTCCGGCCTGCTGCAGGAAACGACGCGCGAGGTGCGCGCAATGCAGTACCTCGACGTGCTGCCCGAGCGGCCCCGCACCCGCCCGTTGCAGGTGGCCGGCCTGGTCGGGCTGGTCTCGGCCGTCCTGATCGCCGGCAGCTCACCGTTGTGGAGCGGGCGGGTGTTCGTCGCGGACCGCTGGTTGTCGGTGGCGCTGCTCAGCGTCGGGCTGACCGGATTCTGCCTGCACTCGGCCCTGCAGGGCATGCTGGCCGGCACCAACCGATGGGGGCACTACGGGGCGCTGATGGTGACCGACGCCGTCATCCGGGTGGCGGTCGCCGCGGCCACCTTCGTGATCGGCTGGGGCCTGGCCGGGTTCCTGTGGGCGACCGTCGCGGGTTCGGTGGCGTGGTTGATCATCCTGGCCGCCTCGCCCGCGGCACGCAGCACGGCACGGCTGCTGACCCCGGGCAGCCCCGCCGCCTTCCTGCGCGGCGCCGCACACTCGATCACCGCCGCCGGAGCCAGCGCGATCCTGGTGATGGGCTTCCCGGTGCTGTTGAAAGTGACCTCCGCCGAACTGGGCACCGAAGGCGGTGTGGTGATCCTGGCGGTCACGTTGACCCGGGCGCCGTTGCTGGTGCCGCTGATGGCCATGCAAGGCAACCTGATCGCACACTTCGTCGACGAGCGCGGCCACCGACTGCGGGCGCTGGTATCCCCGGCGCTGCTGGTCGCCGGGATCGGCGGGATCGGGGTGCTGCTCGCCGCCGTGGTGGGCCCGTGGCTGCTGCGTTTCGCGTTCGGGTCGCAATACGCAACCAGCAGTGCACTGCTGGCCTGGCTGACCGCCGCCGCCGTCGCGATCGGGTTGTTGACGCTCACCGGATCCGCCACCGTCGCGGCCGCCCTGCATCGGGCGTATTCGCTCGGGTGGGTCGGCGCGACGGTGACCTCGGGGCTGTTGCTGCTGCTGCCGACCGCATTGCAGACCCGCACCGTGGTCGCGCTGCTGTGTGGACCCCTGGTGGGGATCGCCGTCCACCTGCTTGCGCTCGGGCGCGGCGCACGCGTCGGCACCTGATCGCGGCCTGCCCGGCGTGTACTTTGTGGCTTGACATGGGTTCTGAAACGCATGACGTGTGGATCGTCGTCCCCAACTTCAACGAAGGCGCTGTCATCGGTGCGGTGATCAGCGAACTGCGATCGGTTTTCGACAACGTCGTCTGCGTGGACGACGGCAGCTCCGACGGCAGCGGTGAAATCGCCCGGCGGGCCGGCGCTCACCTGGTGCGTCATCCGATCAACCTGGGTCAGGGCGCGGCCATCCAGACCGGCATCGAGTACGCCCGCGCGCAGCCCGGCGCCGCGGTGTTCGCGACATTCGACGCCGACGGTCAGCACCGCGTCAAAGACGTGGCCACGATGGTCGCGCGGATCAAGCGGGGCGACGTCGACGTCGTGATCGGGACCCGTTTCGGCCAGGCGGTGGCCACCCGCCCGCCGTTGCTGAAGCGGATCGTGTTGCAGACCGCGGCCCGGCTGAGCCGGCGCGGCCGCCGGCTCGGGCTCACCGACACCAATAACGGCCTGCGGGTCTTCAACAAGACCGTCGCCGACGGGATGAACATCACCATGAGCGGCATGAGCCACGCCACCGAGATCGTCATGCTGATCGCCGAAAACCGCTGGCGCGTGGCCGAAGAACCGGTCGAGGTGCTCTACACCGACTACTCCAAGTCGAAGGGGCAGCCGCTGCTCAACGGCGTGAACATCATTTTCGACGGGTTCCTGCGCGGGAGGATACGACGGTGAACTGGATTCAGCCGCTGCTGATCGGCGCCATCATCGCGCTTTTAATGTTCCTGCTGCGGTCGCGGCGCAGCGCCCGGGCGCGCGCGTGGGTGAAGGTGGGCTACGTCCTGTTCGTGCTGCTCGGTGTCTACGCGGTGCTCCGTCCGGACGATACGACGGTGGTCGCGCACTGGTTCGGGGTGAACCGCGGCACCGACCTGATGCTCTACGCGCTGATCATGGCGTTCAGTTTCACCACGCTGAGCACCTACATGCGGTTCAAGGATCTGGAACTGCGCTACGCGCGCCTGGCGCGGGCGATCGCGCTGGAAGGCGCGCAACCGCCCGATGCCAGCGTGGGTTCGTCGCCGCGAGAGTGAATTCAGCCGCCCGCCCCGGCGGGCTCAACTCCCGTGCTTGTGCCGGAAATATTCCACCGTGCGCCGCACCCCGTCGGCTAACCCGACCTGCGGTCGCCAACCCAAAATCTCTGCCGCCAAACCGATGTCGAGGCAGGAGCGCTTCAGGTCACCTAGCCGCGGCGGATGGAACTCCGGGTCGTCGGGCCCGCCCACGGCGGCGGCGACCGCGGTGTGCAGTTGGCGATCGGAGGTTTCGACTCCGGTGCCCACGTTGAACCGCTGCCCGCCGCCCTGCTCGCCGGACGCCTTGACGAAGGCGTCGACGACGTCATCGACGAAGACGTAGTCGCGGGTGTTGGAGCCGTCACCGAACACCTTGGTGCTGCTGCCCTCGAGCAACGCCTGGGCGAAGATCGCGACCACGCCGGCCTCGCCGTGCGGGTCCTGGCGCGGACCGTACACGTTGGCCGGCGCGATGTGCGAACAGTCCAGGTCGTACAGGTGCCGGAAGGTGTTCAGGTAGATCTCCCCGGCCACCTTGCCCGCGGCATAGGGCGAAAAAGGATCGGTCGGCACCGTCTCGGGCGTCGGGTACTGCGGCGGGATGCCGTAAATCGACCCCCCCGAGGAGGTGTGCACGACCTTGCGTACCTGTGCGCGACGCGCCGCCTCGGCCAGCCGGATGGTGCCGATCACGTTGACCGAGGCGTCGAACTGCGGGTTGGCCACCGAGTGCCGCACGTCGATCTGGGCCGCCAGGTGGAACACCACCTCGGGGCGGTGTTCGTCGAAGATGGGCTGCAGGTCCGAGGTCACGATGTCGGCCTCGACGAACGTGTGCGCCGGCTCGTCGAGGAGATGCTCGAGGTTGGTCGCCCGGCCGGTCGCGAAGTTGTCCAGGCCCACCACCGTGTGACCGTCGGCCAGGAGACGGTCGACTAGCGTCGAGCCGATGAAACCGGCAGCCCCGGTGACCAGTGCGCGCACCGGCCCACCATACCGAGTGGCGCGGGCGGTCATCGTCGCCGCAGGTGTGCTGATCGCGGTGCAGCTGGCAATCCGCGCGGCGCTGGCGTTCAGCGGCTATTTCTACTGGGACGATCTGATTCTGATCGGCCGCGCGGGCAGCCACAGTCTGGTGTCCCCGTCGTATCTGTTCGACGACCACGACGGGCACGTGATGCCCGGTGCGTTTCTGCTGGCCGGTGCGATCATCCGGCTGGCACCGCTGGAGTGGGCCGGGGCGGCGGTCAGTCTGGTGGTGCTGCAACTGCTGGCGTCGCTGGCGTTGCTGCGGGCGCTGCGGGTGATTCTGGGCTGGCGGCCGGTGTTGTTGCTCCCGTTGACCTTCGCGCTGTTCACCCCGCTGGGAGTGCCGGGGTTCGCGTGGTGGGCGGCGGCGCTGAACTCGCTGCCGATGCTGGCGGCGCTGGCGTGGGTGTGCGGTGACGCGGTGTTGCTGGTTCGCACCGGCAGGCAGCGTTACGCGCTGACGGGTGTGTCGGTGTATCTCGGTGGCCTGCTGTTCTTCGAGAAGGCCGCGGTGATCCCGTTCGTCGCCTTCGCGGTCGTGGCCCTCGCCGGTCATGTGCGCGCAGATGCGTCGCCGCTGCGGGCCGCCTGGCGGGCCGGCATCCGGCTGTGGGTGCCGTCGCTGGCGGTGACCGCCGGCTGGGTGGTGCTGTATCTGGTCGTGGTGAATCAGCGGCGATGGAGTTCGGACGTCGCGATGACCTGGGCCCTGCTGCGCCGGTCCGTCACGCACGGCATCGTGCCCGGTCTGGCCGGCGGCCCCTGGCACTGGGCGCGTTGGGCGCCGGCCTCCCCGTGGGCCACCCCGGGGACCGTGGTGATGGCGCTCGGATGGCTCAGTGTTGCTGCGGCGCTGGCGGTTTCGCTGATCCGCAAGCAGCGGATCGGACCGGTGTGGCTGATCGCCGCCGGTTACGCCGTGGCCTGCCAGGTTCCGATCTACCTGATGCGGTCGTCGCGTTTCACCGCCCTCGAACTGGCGCAGACCTTGCGGTATTTCCCCGACCTGGTGGTGGTGCTGGCGCTACTGGCCGCGATCGCGTTCGCCGCCCCCAACCGGCCGTCGGCGGCGTGGCTGGACACCTCGCGGCTCCGGACCGCTGCGACAACCGTTGTGGCGCTGCTCTTCTTGGCCAGCAGCCTGTACTCGACGTCGACGTTCGCGCAGGTATGGCGCGACAATCCGGCCGAGCCCTATCTGAAGAACGCCCGGGCCGGCCTGGCAATGGCGGACCCGACGGTGCCGTTGCTGGACCAGGAGGTGGACCCGATGGTCTTGCAGCGGGTGGCATGGCCGCAGAACCTGGCCAGCCAGCTGTTCGCTTTGCTTCGCGATCGACCTGAATTCAGTTCCGCCACAACACAATTGCGGATGTTCAACAGCAAGGGGCAACTGGTCAACGCCCGGGTGACCTGGGTGCGGACCATCAGGCCGGGGCCGGTCGCGCAGTGCGGCTACTTCGCCCAGCCGGACCGCCCGACGCGCCTGATCCTGGACGGTCCGCTGCTGCCGGCCGACTGGACTGTCGAGTTGCACTACCTGGCCAATACCGACGGCTCGATGATGCTGGCCCTGTCCGACGGGCCAGAGGTGAAGGTCCCGGTGCATCCCGGACTCAACCGCGTCTATGCCCGGTTGCCGGGTGCCGGCGATGCGATCACGGTGCGGGCCAACACCGCTGCACTCGCGCTGTGTCTGGCCTCCGGGCCGGTGGGGTTTCTGGCGCCGCTGTGAGCGCCCAGCCCGGAAACTTCGCGGCGCGTCGCCGATCCGGTGAAGTGTGGAGCCGCCTAGGAGAATCGAACTCCTGACCTATTCACATATTGACGTAGAACGATAGCGTTCAAGAGAGTCCGCTAAGATATTGCAGCGCAACGTGATACACGATTCATCGTCCGCTAGCGTGCCCACGGATCCGGGGTGATTTAGGGGCGTTTGTATCAGGAAAGTGGAGACCCGTCTATTTTGTCGGTGCCTTTCATTACAGTCACCCACATGAGCACCGACATCAGCGTCCAGACCACCACATTCGGCGGTTCCGGCCAGCCGTCGCACTACCTCCCTGGCCCCAGACCAGAGAAACTGCCGATTTCGGCGAAGGTCTGGGACGTCGCCAAGGACTACGGCAAGGAGTCGGAGGCGGTCGTGGTGGCCTTGTACGAGGCCGTCATGCGACTGGAGTCGGCGTTGACAGCAGACTAGGACGGCCCTACCCCCCAGGTGGCACCGCGCGCAAACATCTCGCGATTGCGCTTATCCAGCTTCTCCCACCGCTTCTCGTCGCGAGGCTCCGCTCCCTGCTGGAACGCCAACTTCAGTACATCCTCGATCATGACCCGGCCGGTCGGTATGTGCCCCTTGCCGAGTGCCGAGCAGTGAAGATGTGGACGCACTTCATGCGACGACGAAATCGGGTGCCAGTGATATTCGTATTGGGGGGTGCCATCGATCAGCAGGTCGTACATGTAGCCCGTCGTGGTGACCTTCCACGGACCCCGGTCACGATCGTCGGAGGCGACGATTTTGTATCGCATACTCACACTCAGGCCCAGCTTGCCGGCGGCGCGGAGTCCGACGACCTCGCCGTTGTTGAGGGTGAGAACACCCTCTTCGCCTGCCCTGTAGTTGTCGGCGGTGACCTTGCCGTCGAGGAACATACCGAGGGCGGCCTGGATCGGCGCGACAAACGCCTTAACTGCTTCGGCCTGAGTCCTACCGGCCACTCGGACGAAGCATGGCGACCTTCATCACGTCAGTGTCGGAGTCATCCGCATAGGAGCCGTTGTCCCAACGCCGCGCGAACGTCGCGCCATCAATGCCGAGCAGACGGTGAGCAGCTTGATCGAAGATCTTCCACGATCCGTCTGCGCTGATCTTCTGAAACTTGACTGCCATACTCACACCCCCTCTGTTCGTAACGATAGCTTTGTTTCTCGTAGCGTCGCATGTACCTCTGACAACTATATCTCTCCCGGCTATTTCGACCTGCCGGTTCGTGTCAAAACGCGCAGGTGGGCGGGCCGGGGGGCGGCTCGGCGAACCGGGCTTGCGTCGCGTCTGCGCCTTCTATTCCGTGATACCGCTGTGGATTATCCGCGCCCGCCTGGCTAGGTCCTCGCGCGCTTTCCTGCCCTGCTTCTTCGGTAGGTCGTTGTCGACGACTAGGGAATGGGCGACGTCGCGAGGGTGTGACTGTTCGGTGTCAGGGTATGGGTCGAACGCCACGCCGAGGCAGACCTCCCGGACATCCTTCACCAGCATCGAGAAAACTCCATTCTTGGGTTCCCGCTTGACATCCGCCCAACTGAGTCCGTGTTCGGCGAGAATTCGGTCTCGATAGCAAGAGATGCCGTCGTCATCAAAGCGCACTGCAGCCACGGTGATCGACACCTTCTTCGTTCCCTGGTCGGTCACTGTCCAGTGTTCGTGAGGGATGCTTGGCGAATATCGGTACAGCACTTCCTCTGGGCCGATCTGAGGATCGTCAGCCTTCACCGCGGAATCAGTTGATGTTGAACTCCTGCACTGATCTTCTCGAGGAAGATGCGCGAATCATCGAGTGCGACTCCTAGCAGTCGAGGCCCGTCAGTCTGGCCTTTGCTGACTGCGAGTTCATGATCAAACGCTTCACGACCATCGGCCCAGTAGCCACGAAACGCCAGTTCACCATCCTCAAATGCGATTGTGAGTTGGTCACCATCAACGAGCCAGACGACATGCAGTCCGCCGTCGGGGAGCGGCGAGAACTGCGGCGTTGCAAGCCCATCAGCGTGTGTGAGTGCCTTGATCAAGGAGACCGCAAGGTTCGCGACTGCGGTGTGCACCGCGCGGCCGCTGGCGCCGTCCCAACCTCGGGGCAGCCGCGTTAGCTTGGCCAGCTCGCTCTGTGCGTACACGATGACTTCTGACCGCGTCGGGTGGGAGACTTGCGGTTGTCCGGGCTGGGCGGCCCACCATCGAATATGCGCATCTTGAATAAACGTCGGCACAGTTCTGGGCGACGAAGTGATTGGCGATTGTTCAATTACTGGCATCGGTCTTTCCCCATTCGATGTGCATGCCCTCCGTTGTGACGTGGTCAAACATCATTACGCCTTCCCTATGTGCAACATCAAGGGCGGCGAAGACGTCCACTGAAGAAAGTTCGGCGTCTATCGCAACTATCGAGTTGATCTCAAGTTGCAGCTCATTCTCGTCAGCAGGGTAACCGAGCGATATTGTCTGCCGCCCAAACGGTTGGCCGTCCGTCTCGCTGAGTTGGCGCTCCATCTGGACCCTGGTTGCGACATGACCGTCGAGAGTGAAGGTGGTCGAGAGCGCATCAATCACCCGCGGTACATCAGATGCGCCGGCTACCGCGATTCGGTTGAAGAAGGTCACCTCTGCGGCACTTGGCCGGAGAACGCCAAATCCCGCACCTTCTATGTAACGCTCGAAGTCGCTCCAGATAGACGACAACTCAGCACGTAACACGTCATAGCGCGGATACGGGTTATCACCCTGTTGCTTACGCCAATTGATCAGTAGGCGGTCGTGTTGCACCTGAATGAGTAGTGATTCGTCCTCGGTCAAAACCCACAACCGAATCGGTGCGACCGAGTTGCCGAATTGGAACATGAAGTTGGCCGGCCCCAGTGGTGGCAGAGCTACCTGTTCCTGAACTTTCGGGAAACGCTCTCGCCATCTGTCGACCAGGCGCACCAACGCGACCGTGTCAAGACCAGGCAACTGCAGAAAGTGAATGCCCGCGGCCACCTCGATCACCGGCGGCAGTTTGAACGAGGGGAGAGCTTGTGCAATGGCCACGCCCCCCATTGTGCAATGTTAAGGCAGCGGTGGGACGGTTGTGACCAGCGACACTGGCGTCATCGCCGGCAGCAGCGTGATCGCTAATGCCGACCAGTGAGGACCGAATCGAGTCCCGTGGCATCAGATTGTGTATCCGGGTATGCCTCTGACGGATTGGCGTTGGCGTGGGAGTTGGGCGGTCATGGCGGTGTCGATCATGTCTTTGGACGTGGCTGTCGCCGAGGATGAAGACTTGGACGAGCCGGAGCGCAGCAGAGCCCGAAAAGTGCTTGACGGCCTGCTGTCAGGAGGCTCAAAAATCGCAATCACAGCCCTCGGTGGCGCCGGCGGCCACATTCTGCACAGCTGAGCGGCCACTGACTCCGAGGTAACAATCTCCCGAGTTATCACCGGAGTCTTAGACCGATGTGTCCGGCCCTGGAGCGAGACTGACCGCATGGCAATCAAGGTGCAACTGATAACAGGCGAACCGCCCCTGAGCTTCGACACCGGGACAGGTTGGAGGTAGTCGCCGGCGGCGTCCTGAAAATTAGCAAGGCAGACCGCGAGACCCTCTACATCAGTCCCGCGCAGTGGGTGACCGTCGAGGAGACTCGGGGGCCAGTCGCAATGCCAGTGGTTGGTCACGCAGATCCGGGTCCGGAAGATTCCGCGTTCTAGTGTCGGCCGAGCCCGCTTCCGACAAGCGCCTTGAATTGGCCTATGCCGTAGCGCAGGAACGGCTGAAGCTGCAGGACGCCACGCTAGCGAACACGCGAACCAGGGCGAGCAATCTGCTCGCCACTACCGCGCTGTTTATCTCCTTTTCAGCCGGGGTCGGCTTGATCCAGAGCGATCCGGACTCAGAGTCCGCGCTTTGTTCCGGCATAGCCCTGATCCTCTTGCTGGTCGTGGTCGCTCTAGGTATCAGCGTGCTGGTGGTCGTGTGGCCGGCCAAGATGTGGTGCTACACCCCGTCAGCTTCGAAGATCATGGCCAGGATTGCGGCGGGAGATGACGAAGCAGCTATCCGCCGGTACGTCATCGATGCAATGATCACCGGAGCCGAGGCTAACCACGACATGCTCGAACTGAGACAGAATGCGTTCCGTTGCGCGGTCGTGCTGCTCGTAGTCGAAGTCGTACTGCTCCTTTGCGCTATCGCCCTCCACTGAAGGACCGCACGTGACTGACCATTGGGACAACAAGAGCAAGCGCGAAGAGATCGAACGAAGGAAGGCAGAGGCCGCCGAGCGTAAGAAGGCCGAGCTCGCGCAGGAACGAGATCGCCGTGAGCGTGAAATCGAGGAACGCCGAAGTCGGCGCGATGGGGACAAATAACGCGCGTTGTCTTGCCCGACGCTGGATTATCTTTGGAGGGAGCCCGCATGCAGTTCGACGAGTTACGCACACTCATCACCGCATCCAGAAACTCTGACTGGCATCGAATCCGTTCGGGCCCAACGTATCGTGACAGCTTCGCGACTTGGAGCAGCCCCGCCGACGGATCGGCCGGTTGCGAGGTTCACGGTCACACGTACGTTGCGGTCTACAAGCCGGACATCGACATCACCATCGCATTCGGGCGAGAATCCGGTTTGATGTCGCGCGATCTGAAATTCGGGTGGGCGGAGTTTCCAGATCCCAAGGTGTCCATGCACGATGCCGACGTGTTCTGGCGGGGGTCGCTCGTTGATCGAGTCAACTTCGTATACGTTGACGGCGGACGCTGCGCCCTACCGCTCGGACTCGGACACCAGGGCCTCGAGATCACCCGACATGAGTTCGCGGTGGCCCGCCTGATCGATGCGTTGGAGAGCGGCGATCGCTTTGACACGTACGCGTCGGGTGTGCCCTACGAGTTCGTCGACTGATCAAGTCCCCCGAGCCCGCATGACCGAACCACCGACCCCCTCACCGGTTCCCGACGAGCACCTAGAGGAATGGAAATCATCGGCGCTATTGGCCCGGTCATGCCGACTCGTGATGCAGAGAACCGTCGACCCGGTACCAGGCAGCGCACTCGCTACCGCAGATCTTCATTACCCGCATGAGAAAGTCTCGGCGTGGACGCGCGAGTACTTGTTGGCTGCGGGTGACTCTCTCGGTTTCTGGGCCGATCACTTCTCTCCGTACGAGTTCGCCCCGGATGCGGCGCACGAGGTGCCGTACCGGTCGTATCTGCTGCTGGGACGTGCTGGTCTGGAAGCCGCCGCCCATGCGCTTTGGCCGCTCAGCTCGCCTATCTCCGAGGACTGCGCCAGTCGCCATGTCCGCTTGCTGCACCGCGACTTTCGTTACCATCGCCAGGCTCTCCGGGCAGGTGTGCGCGACGAGTCCTATATCCAGTCGCGGATCAACAACCTTGAACGGCGTGCTCGCGACTCGCCGCTGCCGCTGCGGCCGGCGGATAATCCGCCCGGGTACGAAGGGCTCATACGTCATGCGGCGCAGCATGTTCAGCGCGATCCCGACGAGTGGGCCTACATATGGAATGCCGCTAGCGGCGCGGCGCATGGACAGAATTGGTTTGGCATTGAGGGGTACGAGCTGCACAGCCGAGATGAGTACGAGCCTGGGTACTTCCGGATTCAGCGTCTCCCCGATCCCGAGTTCATTACAGCGACAATGGACGCGGCGTCGCTCTGTGTCCTGGCCGGGACGCACAGGTGGCTGTCCCTCGGTGGTCACCCTGATGAGCTGTACAGGCAAGCACTGCAAGGCATTTCGGACCGGATGCCGAAGGGCCGCTAATGTCCATGTCCATCGGAAGAAATCCCGCCATAGTCCCGTGCAATTGCACGGATGTGCTTGCCCGTCCAGATCTTGGACCACAGTTTGCGTCCGATCTCAGTCTTGGTGAAAACCCCCAGATCGCGTCCCCTGCAGCGATAACACCGGCCGCAAGCAGGTGTGTTCCCAAGCCACACGTATCCAATGTGACGCGCTCCCCGGTGCGCAGTCCGCCGACTCGCCGCTCGGCGGCGTGAAGACTACGGAACGCGTCGTGAAACTCTTCAGTGACGTTAAGCGGACCGACCGTAGTCCGGCCCGGTTTTCTGAGGGTGACTTCGAGTTCCTTGACCGTGTTGCTGGTGCGCATTGGGATCGCGTGCGGGTGTTGCTCGAGCGGTGGTTCGCCGAGCATCCGAGCGACGCCAAGCGTGACCTCTACAGCAGGTTCACCGATCACGACAGCGGTCAGCACCTGGGGGCTTGGTGGGAGCTGTATATCGCTAGCTTGTTCCGGCACTTGCGGTATGACGTTGTCGCACACCCCATTATCGAAGGATCTAAGGGCAAGCCCGACTTCCTTATGACGAAGCCAGGAGCTTCTTTCTACATCGAATGCGTGGTCGCCGGCACCGGGGGGACACGCGGCAACGTTGAATGGATCTACGACTGCATAAGCGATGTTGAGACTCGCGACTTTCTCGTCGGTGTCGAGCGCGTCGAAACCGGTACCAAGAAACCGAAACGGAGAGATGTCACCCGACCTATCGCGCAGTGGCTCGCGTCGCTTGACCCTGACGATATTCTCTCGAAACCGGGAGAAGAACTGCCTCGCAGGACGATTCCGATACGCGACTGGTCACTGGAGCTGGTTGCCTACCCGACTAGGCCTGATGCAAGACATAAGGGCGGCCGGATAATCGGCACACTGCCCGCAGTCTTCGGCTTCCCTGCCAACACAATTGATCGCATCCAGGAGAAGATCACTAAGAAAGGGCGGCGTTACGGTAATAGCCCGCTGCCGCTGCCGCTGATCGTAGCCGTGTTGGAGGGAACCGGATGGGTGGATGAGGATGAGTTCGGCGACGCATTGTTTGGCCGCAGGGAATTTCAATGGAATGAGGGCGACGCCGCGTCGATACGTCAAGTGCGACGACGCGATGGCTACTTCCGTGGTGATTGGAAAGACGATGACGACCAGCGTGGAATTCGCGTATCGGCTGTGCTGATCGGATCCAACCTTCGGTATTGGAGAATCGCAACAGATTTACCCCGCTTATGGCTGAATCCATGGGCCGCAACCCCAATCAACAACCGCGACGGCTTCGCTACCACCACAGCACTTGAGAGCGGGCAGTTCGTAGAAAGCGCGGCAACGCTCGATGCGTCGTCAGTATTCGATCTCGAACCCGACTGGCCATCTTTCCCTACGAAGCGCTTCGATGATGAATAAGCCGAGTGCCATGGCGGGCGCACCCAACCTGCCGTCATGAGCGCCGTACACACTGGGCGACGCCGAAAAATCTCGAATGGTCGAAGGGGCAGTGACCGTTGTTCTCGTACGGCGCCAACCTCGCGCCCTCATGTTCTTGAGCCCAGGCGTCACGGGCCGCCAGGAACCTCGCGAACGCCGCCCTCCACGTCCGCTCAGTCCGATACCGAACACCCTGAAAGGGTCTGCTGCACCGTCAGGTGACAGTTTTGACCTGACCCACCTGTTGGGTTCCATTTTCGGTGACTAACTGACGGCGGTGAGGGTGTTGTTGGTGAAGGATAGTTCGTATTCGACCGGGGTGCGGTAGCCGAGCGCGGAGTGGCGGCGTCGGCGGTTATGGAAGATTTCGAGGTAGTCGAAGATCGCGTTGGCCAGCTCGACGCGGGTCTTCCATTTCTGGCGGTCGAGCAGCTCGATTTGCATCGAAGACCAGAAGCTCTCCATCATGGCATTGTCCAGCCCGTCGCCGATCGTCCCAAAGGACGGCAAAAGCCCCGCGGCGCGGATCTTCTCGCCGAAAACCCAAGAGGTGAACTGGGTTCCGTGATCAGCGTGAACGATGCCACCGGGTGATGGGCGGCGGTTGCGGATGGCCATGTCCAACGCATTGACCACCAAAGTCGCATCGGCCTTCGAGTCCATCGACCAGCCCACGATGCGGCGGCTGAACGCATCCAGGACAGCACAGCAGTACAGCCATCCTTCCCGGGTCCTGTGTTGGGTGATGTCGGTGACCCACAACTCATTTGGCGCCAGCCGGTGGAACTTGCGGTTCACCAGATCATCGGCGGTCACTACGCCGCGCAACCGTTTGACCCGGATCGGACCGGGCAGGCCGTAGATGCCGGCGAGCGTCATCAGGACCGAAACCGTGCGTTGACCGCGCTCATCGAAAATCCCCGGCTGTGCTCGCCGAAATTCCTCACCTGTGAGCAGCGGTCAGTGTAGTTGTTGGCGGGTGCCGGTGGTTGTTCGGCGCAGGGTTTCCGCGGCGGCGTGGTGATCGCGTAGCCGGTAGGACTCACCGTCGAGGTTGATGACTACGGAGCGGTGCAGCAGGCGGTCGAGCATGGCGGCGGCCACGGTGGTCAGGATACGGGCGCGGCATGACGGTCAGCCTTTCGTACAGGCCGCCAGTTAGTCACCGAATCTGGAACCCAGACGGTGGGTCAGGTCAAGATGTCACCCATCCGTGCAGCAGACCCAAGTATGGCGCCGGCCAGCTAGGCGCGCTGCGGGTGACTGAGCTTCCGACGTCGCGGGCCAACGCGCACATTCAGGGCGTGGCGGCAACGACAACGTCTCAGGCCGGCTATCTGCGGATAATTCTGCGCGGGATGTTCTCGTTGGCCGTGCGCTTTGACGTCCTGGCGGTGAATCCGATCGTGGAGACCAAGACCGCGAAGCTGCACAGGAAGCCAGCCCGCGCGATGACACCCGCCGAGTTCGAGCGAGTGCGGGCCGCGGTCGACGCGTACGCAAGCCGCGAGGGGCATGGCGGCCCGAAGCCCGGCCGACTGCTGCCGGCGTTCATCGAAGTGCTGGCCGCGACCGGCGCACACCCGAGTCAGGTGCTGGCATTGCGGTGGTCAGATGTCGATCTGCTCGCGGACCCCCCGACTGTGACAATCTCGGGCACCCTGGTCGACCACCAACGGATCCCAGGCAAGGGGCTGCACCGCCAGGAAGCCCGCAAGGGCGACGCTCCGGAGCATACCGTGGTGCTGCCCCAGTTCGGCGTGGAGGCCTTCACGGTACTCCTGGGCGAGACGGCCCGTCCGGGCCGGTGTTCGCCAACAGGGAGGGCGGCTGGATGTCGCTTTGCAATCTGCGGCGGGCGCTACGGACCGCGCTGCCCGCAGATCTTCGGTGGGTCACACCGCACTCGTTTCGCCGCACGGTGGCCACCGTGGTCCGCGACGACCTGGGCCGGCGTTAGCGCAGCAGCAACTGAGCCACTCGAAGCTGGCCACCACCGAAGCGCATTACCTGCAGCGTCACATTCGCGGCCCGGATGTGCGGAACACGCTGGACAGATTCGCGTCGGGGAAAGTGGCGGCTGAAAGTATCAGGAAAGTATCAGGTGGACCGGGTTCTCATGGGTCCAGCGGTTCTGTGTAGCTGCATTTCCGCTGGTAGATGGAGCCGCCTAGGAGAATCGAACTCCTGACCTATTCATTACGAGTGAATCGCTCTACCGACTGAGCTAAGGCGGCGGTGCCCTGTCGCGGGCGGGACGAGTCTACGTGGCTACCGTAGCTCCTGCCCAATCGTGGCCACCATGGCGTCGACGGCGAACTTGGGCTTGACGTTGATCGCCAGCGCCTCGCGGCATTCCAGCACGGCCTCCGCACAGCGCAGCAACCGCTCGGGGCTGGCGTGCGCGGCCAGCGAACCCACTCGCTCAGCCATGTCGGGATGGTTGGGCCGCACCGACCCGGCGCCGGCCGAGACCAGCACCGCATCCCGGAAATACGAGGCCAGGTCCATCAAGGCCCGGTCCAGAGCATCGCGTGAGGCGCGGGTGTGCCGAGACTTCTGCCGTCGCTCCAGGTCCTTGATCGCCCCGGCGGAGCCACGGATCGCGCCGGCGGCGCCTTTGCCGGTCCCGCCCGCCCCCAGCGCCGTACGCAGTTCCTCGGTCTCGGCTTCGGCGCGCTCGGCGGTCAGGGCGACGGCTTCTGCTTCGGCGGCGGCCACCAACTCCTCGGCGGCGGCGTAGGCCCCCGACCGTCGGGCGGCGTCGCGGACCAACTCCAGCGCCTGCTGTCGCCGCGTGCGGGCGTCGGGGTCGGTGGCGAGCCGCCGTGCCCGCCCCACGTGGCCGCCGCTGACCGACGCCGCCCAGTTCGCGGTCGCGGCATCGAGGCCGTCGCCTCCGATCAGCACCTGGGCGATGGCCTCGGTCGACGGGGTCACCAGCGCGACGTGCCGGCACCGGGAGCGCAGCGTGATCGCGATGTCCTCCGGATCCACCGAGGGGGCGCACAGCAGGAATACCGTGGACGGGGGCGGCTCTTCGACGACCTTGAGCAGCGCGTTGGCGGCACCCTCGGTCAATCGGTCGGCATCTTCGATCACCACGATCTGGTGGTGCCCGGTCGTCGGTCGCCGCGACGCGATCTGCACGATCGCGCGCATCTCGTCCACACCGATCGACAGGCCTTCCGGAATCACCCGCCGCACGTCGGCGTGGGTGCCCGCCATCGTCGTCGTACAGGCTCGGCAGTCGCCGCACCCCGGATCTGCCGAGGAGGTGCACTGCAGCGCCGCCGCGAAGCACAAGGCGGCCACTGAACGGCCGGAACCCGGCGGACCGGTGATCAGCCAGGCATGTGTCATAGTCCCGGCTCGCTGGCCTGCGTGACCCTGATCACCCTGGACAGTACGTCGGGCAGCCCGGGCAGCAGCCAGCAGCTCGTCCTCCACTACTTGCTGGCCTACCAGCCGCGTAAACACGCCCGTCATGATCGGCAACAGTAGTGAGCACCCCCGACAGATACCGATCAGCATCCGTTTCGCGACAGTTTCGTGACCTTCGGCCATCATCTGCCCACGTCGGACGACTTGCCGAAGCAATTTTTGGTTACCGGCCTGTCCCCGCTGACCGATACGGTAGTTGCGTGACCACGGCCGCAAGCTTCCCCAGGCGAATCAGCGCATTCGCCCGCTGGGTGATACGTACGCCGTGGCCGGTGTTCTCGCTGAGCATGCTGCAGGCCGACATCATCGGCGGCCTGTTCGTGCTCGGCTTCCTGCGCTACGGCCTGCCGCCCCGCGACCGCATCCAGCTGCAGGACCTGCCGCCGACGAACGTCACGATCTTCATCTGCTCGGTGGTGTTCCTGTTCCTCGCGGGATTCGCCTGGAACCTCAAGTTGCTGGTGCCGGTCTTCCGTTGGCAGCGCCGCGACAACCTGCTCGTCGAAGCCGACCCGTCCACTTCCGAATTGGCCCGCACCCGCGCCCTGCGGATGCCGTTCTACCGCACCCTGATCAGCGCGGGATCCTGGGCCGTCGGCAGCGTGGTGTTCGTCATCGCGAGCTGGTCGGTGGCCCGCCACGCCGCGCCGGTGGTGATGGTCGCCAACGCCCTGGGCGCCACCGCCACCGGAATCATCGGCTACCTGCAGTCCGAGCGGGTGTTGCGGCCGGTGGCGGTCGCCGCGCTGCGCAGCGGCGTGCCGGAGAACGTCCGGGCCCCCGGCGTCATCCTGCGCCTGATGCTCACCTGGGTGCTCTCCACCGCGGTGCCGCTGCTGGCGATCATCCTGGCCGTGGTGTCGGACAAGATATCGCTGCTGCACGCGTCGGCGGAGAGCCTGTTCAATCCGATCCTGCTGCTGGCGCTGGCGGCGCTGGCCATCGGGGCCGCCAGCACGCTGCTGGTCTCGATGTCGATCGCCGACCCGTTGCGCCAGCTGCGCTGGGCCCTGTCGGAGGTGCAGCGCGGCAACTACAACGCGCACATGCAGATCTACGATGCCAGCGAACTGGGGCTGCTGCAGGCCGGGTTCAACGACATGGTCCGCGACCTATCCGAGCGGCAGCGGCTGCGCGACCTGTTCGGTCGCTACGTGGGTGAGGACGTGGCACGCCGGGCACTCGAGCGCGGCACCGAGCTGGGCGGCCAGGAACGCGACGTCGCGGTCCTGTTCGTGGATCTGGTCGGCTCCACCCAGCTGGCCGCGACGCGACCGCCGGCCGAGGTGGTGCACCTGCTCAACGAGTTCTTCCGGGTTGTGGTCGAGACCGTCGGGCGGTACGGCGGATTCGTCAACAAGTTCCAGGGCGACGCCGCGCTGGCGATCTTCGGTGCGCCGATCGAACACCCCGACGGCGCCGGCGCAGCGCTGGCCGCGGCGCGCGCGCTGCACGACGAGCTCATCCCGGTGCTGGGATCTGCCGAATTCGGCATCGGGGTGTCCGCCGGCCGGGCCATCGCCGGCCACATCGGCGCCCAGGCCCGCTTCGAGTACACCGTCATCGGCGACCCGGTCAACGAGGCCGCCCGTCTTACCGAACTGGCCAAGCTGGAAGAAGGCCACGTGCTGGCGTCGGCGATCGCGGTAAGCGGCGCCCTGGATGCCGAGGCACTGTGCTGGGACGTGGGCGAGGTGGTCGAACTGCGCGGCCGCATCGCCCCCACGCAGTTGGCGCGTCCACTGAATCTGGCCGGGCTGGATCAGGTTTCGCCGCAAACCGAGCAGGTCGCCACGCAGGCGACCCCGTAACGGCCGGCGACTAAGTGCGCTTGGCGGCGCGCTTGGCCGGTGCCTTCTTGGCGGCCGACGTCGCCTTGCGTGCCGTCTTCTTCGCGGTCCGCTTCACCGGACCGCGGGCCCGCCGGTCGGCCAGCAATTCAGCGGCGCGCTCGTCGGTGATGGACATGACGTCGTCACCCTTGCGCAGGCTGGCGTTGGTCTCCCCGTCGGTGACGTAGGGGCCGAATCGGCCGTCCTTGATCACCATCGGCTTGCCCGACGCCGGGTCGGCGCCCAGCTCGCGCAGCGGCGGGGCCGAAGCAGCTTGGCGCCCGGACCGTTTCGGCTCGGAGTAGATCTTCAGCGCCTCGTCGAGGGTGATGGTGAACATCTGGTCCTCGGTGGTCAGCGATCGAGAGTCGGTGCCGCGCTTGAGGTATGGGCCGTACCGCCCGTTCTGCGCGGTGATCTCCTCGCCGGACGCCGGGTCCACCCCGACCACCCGCGGCAGCGACAGCAACTTCAGCGCGTCCTCGAGCGTCACCGTCTGCAGGTCCATGCTGCGCAGCAGCGAACCCGTCCGCGGCTTGGGACCCGTCGGCTTCTTGCCCTTCTTGGCCGGCGCGGCGTCGCCGTCGTCGTCCGGCGACTTCGGCAGGATCTCGGTCACGTAAGGCCCGTAGCGGCCGTCCTTGGCCACGATCTCGTGTCCCGTCTGCGGGTCCACGCCCAGCACCCGCCCCTCCTGCGGAGTGGCGAAAAGTTCTTCTGCCACATCCAGAGTCAGCTCGTCGGGAGTCAGCGAGTCGTTCAAGTTGGCCCGTTGCGGCGTCGGTTCGCCGTCGTCACCGGTCACCGTGCGTTCCAGGTACGGACCGTTCTTGCCGACCCGGACATACACCGGACGCCCCTGCGCGTCGTCGAACACCTTGATGGAGTTGACTTCTCGGGCGTCGATGCCTTCCAGGTTGACACCGACCAGTTTCTTCAGGCCGCCGGCGCGGGCCACCGAGTCGGGCACGCCGTGTTCGCCGCCGAAGTAGAAGTTGTTGAGCCAGTTGGTGCGTCGCTCGCTGCCCGAGGCGATGGCGTCGAGTTCGTCCTCCATCGCCGCGGTGAAGTCATAGTCCACCAGACGACCGAAATGTTGTTCCAACAGCCCGATTACGGCGAACGCCACCCAGGACGGCACCAGGGCGCTGCCCTTCTTGTACACGTAACCGCGGTCCTGGATGGTCTTGATGATCGAGGAGTACGTGGACGGACGGCCGATGCCCAGCTCCTCCAGCGCCTTGACCAGCGAGGCCTCGGTGTAGCGCGCGGGCGGGTTGGTGGAGTGCCCGTCCGGGGTCAGCTCGACGGCGTCCAACCGCTGGCCCGGGGTGAGTTGCGGCAGCCGACGTTCGGCATCGTCGGCCTCGCCGCCGGCCAATTCGTCGACGGTCTCCACGTATGCCTTGAGGAAGCCCGGGAACGTCAGGGTGCGCCCGGAGGCCGAGAAGATCACGTCCCGTTCTCCGGACCGGCCCTCGATGCGCAGGCTCAGCGTGGTGCCGCGCGCGTCGGCCATCTGCGATGCCACCGTGCGCTGCCAGATCAGCTCGTACAGCCGGAATTCGTCGCCGTCGAGTTCGCGGCGCACCGCATCGGGTGTGGCGAATGTCTCACCGGCCGGCCGGATCGCCTCGTGTGCCTCCTGGGCGTTCTTCACCTTGCGGGTGTACTGGCGCGGCGACGGCGACACGTATTCCTCGCCGTAGAGCTGGCGTGCCTGGTTGCGCGCGGCGCCGATAGCCGACTCCGACAGCGTCGTGGAGTCGGTCCGCATATAAGTGATGTAGCCGTTCTCGTAGAGCCGCTGCGCAATGCTCATGGTGCGCTCCGAGGAGAACCGCAATTTGCGGCCCGCCTCCTGCTGCAGCGTCGAGGTCATGAACGGGGGATACGGCCGCCGGGTGTAGGGCTTTTCCTCCACCGACGCCACGGCCAGCTGGGCGCCCTGCAGTCCGGTGGCGATCGCGGTGGCGCCCGCTTCGTCCAGGACGGTGACCTCGTCGGCCTTGCGGAGTTGGCCCAGCGAGTCGAAGTCGCGACCGGTAGCCACGCGCAGACCGTCGACGCTGGTCAGACGCGCCGCGAAGGTCGGCGGCTGCGCCTTGGGGTCCGACACGCTGGCGTCCAGCTTGGCCAGGATGTCCCAGTAGGAAGCGCTGCGGAACGCCATCCGGTCGCGTTCGCGCTGGACGATGATGCGGGTGGCCACCGATTGCACGCGGCCGGCGGAGAGTTTGGGCGCCACTTTCTTCCACAACACCGGGCTGACCTCGTAGCCGTACAGCCGGTCCAGGATGCGGCGGGTCTCCTGAGCGTCGACCAGGTCGATGTCCAGGTCGCGCGGGTTCGCAGCGGCCTCGAGAATGGCCGGCTCGGTGATCTCGTGGAAAACCATCCGTTTGACCGGGACGCGCGGCTTCAGGGTCTCCATCAGATGCCAGGCGATGGCCTCGCCCTCGCGGTCGCCATCCGTGGCCAGGTAGAGCTCATCGACGTCTTTGAGCAGGCCCTTCAGCTCGGTGACGGTGCTCTTCTTCTCCGGACTGATGATGTACAGCGGCTCGAAGTCGGCATCGACGTTGACCCCGAGACGGGCCCACGGCTCGGACTTGAACTTCGCCGGCACGTCAGCGGCGGCGCGCGGCAGGTCGCGGATATGCCCCCGCGAGGATTCGACGATGTAGTTGGATCCCAGGTAACCGGCGAGTTTGCGCGCTTTGGTGGGCGACTCGACGATCACCAATCGCCGGGTGCTCCCGTTCCTGCCGCTGCTAGCCCTCCGGTCAGCCACCTGCGCCTACGCTCCATCTCCTGTGTCGGTTCCCTGGCGGAACCGCCTTCGCGGGGAAGAATGACAGGTCGGCGCCCTGAAATTCCCGATAATCCGGTCCGTTGAGGCTCGCCGCCGTCCGTTCGCCCCCGCGGGCAACTGCCAATTTCGCACCAATAGGCGCGCCCGCGCAAACCGACCGGCTCTCCGCCGTGCCCCGGCAACCCGTCAAACGCGCGGCCACTGGCCGGCCGCCTCGGGGTCGTCAGGAGCTTCTCCGACGTTCTCTACCAGGCGCGATAGCCTGCGACGGCCACTGATCCGAAGCGCCGGGCGGGCTCCCCGGGTGCCGATCAGGGTTGGTGCGATCCCGACCCGCATCAGCGCCGACGCCAGCGGCGAATGTGTGTCCGGCGCGTGCGGATCCAGCCCGAGCAGGTAACGGTCGGCATCCGGTGCGCCGGCCGCCAGGATCCACGCCCGCAACTCCCGCGGGCCGGGCACCCAGCGCGGTGGCACGGTCTTGACCGCGCCGCGCGTCCACTCGGTGGCGATACTGCACAGCCGGGCATCCACCGCCGTCCGGACCAGCGGGTGGTTTTCGTCGGTCCGGGTGATCTCGGGGACCAACCCGGCCTCGGTGATCATGTCCGCCAGGGCGGCGGCCCGCCACGACTGCTCGACCACCACTGACAACCTGGCACCCGTGCCGACCATGACGATCTGACCGGGGGCAGCCAGCAGCCCGCACAAATCTTCGACCGCGGGCGGCACCGATTCCGCGGCGAAGAAGGAAAGCTGGCTCACGCCACAGACAGTAGGCCAGCCGGGGAGTCGGCGGCGGCTCCGCGCGCGGCGCGGCGGCACCGTGCTACGACGGCGGGGGGACGTGGGACGCAAGGCCCCGATGAAACGAAAACCCCCCGGCGGTTTCCGCGAGTGCGGGGCTGCGCCGGGGGGCTACGTCAGAATCTGCTCGGATTAAACGGAGCGGACTCCGGTGGCCTGGGGGCCCTTAGGGCTATGGCCGATCTCAAATTCGACCTTCTGGTTCTCTTCGAGGGTGCGGAAGCCCGTCCCCTGGATTTCCGTGTAGTGGACAAAGACGTCAGCGGATCCATCTTCGGGGGCGATGAAGCCGAACCCCTTCTCCGCGTTGAACCACTTCACAGTTCCCTGTGGCATTTCTCGATATTTCCTTCTCTTCTGGGTGCAGGGCACCGCTGTTCGGGTGCCCCGGGCCCGCTGCGACCGCCATACCTTCTCGGAGTCGCCGGAATTTCACCCGACAGATAACCTCGCAGGAACCGCGACCGCAACGTCGATCCTGCGAAAGTTTTACACGAACACAGAAGCTGCGACCGCACCCAGTCAACCACGTTCGTCGCGTCGGCGACAGCCTGAAGTCAGCGCAGGTCGCCCAATTTACGTCTGCGTCACCCGCGGACCCCGGGAGCGCACCACTACGACCCAGAAAGGCACGCGATGGCGAGCTTCGGCAGCGAACTGCTTGCCGCCGCCCTCGCCGGCACCGCAGCCGGCGAACATCCGCTGCGTCACGTCGCCGAATTGCCACCGCGACCGGGGCGTCCCGGGGCCTGGCCGCACTGGGCGCCGCCCGACGTGGTGCGTGCATTCACCGACCGCGGCATCCGCGCACCCTGGTCACATCAGGTGCAGGCCGCCGAACTGGCCCACGAGGGTCGTCACGTGGTGGTGAGCACTGGTACCGCGTCGGGCAAGTCGCTGGCCTACCAGCTGCCGGTGCTCAGCGCGCTGGCAACCGACCCCCGCGCGCGGGTGCTGTACCTGTCGCCGACCAAGGCGCTGGGTCATGACCAGTTGCGGGTAGCGCACGCCCTGACGGCAGCCGTGCCCGCTCTGGCCGATGTCGCACCCACCGCCTACGACGGCGACACCGCCGCCGAAGTGCGCCGCTTCGCCCGGGAGCGCTCGCGGTGGCTGTTCTCCAATCCCGACATGATCCACCTGTCGATCCTGCGCAACCACCCCCGGTGGGCGGTGCTGCTGCGCGGTCTGCGCTTCCTGATCGTCGACGAATGCCACTACTACCGCGGTGTTTTCGGCTCGAATGTGGCGATGGTGCTGCGCCGGTTGCTCCGCCTCTGCGCGCGCTATTCGTCGTATCCGACCGTGATCTTCGCCAGTGCGACCACCGACTCTCCCGGCACGACGGCCACCGAACTGATCGGTCAGCACGTCGTCGAAGTGCTCGACGACGGATCACCCCAGGGCGGCCGCACGGTGGCGTTGTGGGAGCCGGCGTTGCGCACCGACCTGCTCGGCGAGCACGGCGCCCCGGTGCGCGGGTCGGCGGGCGCCGAGGCGGCGCGGGTGATGGGCGACCTGATCGTGGAGGGAGCGCAGACGCTGACTTTCGTGCGTTCCCGCCGGGGTGCCGAGCTGACGGCGTTGGGAGCCCGGGCCCGGTTGGAAGAGGTCGCCCCGGAGCTGTCGTCGCTGGTGGCGTCCTACCGCGCCGGGTATCTGGCCGAGGACCGCAGCGCGCTGGAACAGGCCCTGGCCGACGGTCGACTGCGGGGACTGGCCACCACCAACGCACTCGAACTCGGTGTCGACATCGCCGGTCTGGACGCGGTGGTGCTGGCCGGGTTCCCGGGCACCGTCGCGTCGTTCTGGCAGCAGGCCGGCCGGTCGGGACGGCGCGGTCAGGGCGCACTGGTGGTGCTGGTGGCCCGCGACGATCCGCTGGACACCTACCTCGTCCACCATCCGGCCGCGCTGCTGGGCAAGCCCGTCGAACGGGTCGTGATCGACCCCACCAATCCCTACATTCTGGGTCCTCAACTACTCTGTGCTGCAACGGAACTGCCACTCGAAGAAGCCGAGGTCCGGTCGATGGACGCGGTGCGGGTGGCCGACGGACTGGTCGACGACGGACTGCTGAAACGCCGGGGCGGCAGGTACTTTCCCGCACCGGGCGTCGAACCCCATGGGGCCGTGGACATCCGCGGTTCCATCGGCGGCCAGATCGTGATCGTCGAAGCCGACACCGGACGTCTGCTGGGCAGCACCGGCGTGGGACAGGCGCCGGCCTCGATCCATCCCGGAGCGGTCTACCTGCATCAGGGTGAGAGCTACGTCGTCGACTCGCTGGACCTCGAGGACGGCATCGCGTTGGTGCATGCAGAGGACCCCGGCTATGCGACGTTCGCCCGGGAGATCACCGATATCGCGGTCACCGGATACGGCGAGCGGTCCGCGTTCGGTGCGGTCACCCTCGGTCTGGTGCCGGTGACGGTGACCCACCAGGTGGTCGGATACCTACGTCGACGGATCGACGGCGAAGTGATCGACTTCGTCGAACTCAGCATGCCGCAGAGTTCGTTGCCGACGGTCTCGGTGATGTACACCGTCGAGCCGGAAGCGTTGGAGGCGAACGGGATTGACCTCAGCAGGACACCCGGTGCGCTGCACGCCGCCGAGCACGCCGCGATCGGCCTGCTGCCCCTGGTAGCCAGTTGCGACCGCGGTGACATCGGCGGGCTGTCCACCGCGGTCGGTCCCGACGGGCTGCCGACGGTGTTCGTTTACGACGGCCATCCGGGCGGGGCGGGCTTCGCCGAACGCGGCTTTCACCGGGCGGCCACCTGGCTGGGTGCCACCGCCGCGGCCATCGAAGCCTGCGAATGCCCCAGCGGATGTCCGTCGTGTGTGCAGTCGCCCAAATGCGGCAACGGCAACGACCCGTTGGACAAGGCCGGCGCCGTGCTGGTGCTGCAAATGGTGCTGGCGGCGTTGGACGGTGGGGCCGCCCGGGCGGTGGGGTGAATCGGCCGCTGGGCCGCTTTGCGACACAGCCGGAAAGAATTGCTTTTCGATTCGGCGAAATGACCTTACAGTGCATTTATCCATTGCACGGTGATGGCGATCAGACACTGGCCGAGTCTGTCGACAATCGAGTCGGAGGTGTCGCATGTCTCATGTCAACGCGGCGCCCGGCACCATAGGCAGCACGGCCACCAACCTGGCCGGCATCGGTGCCACGATCAGCAGGGCCAACGCCGTGGCGGCGGCCCCGACGACGGGTCTGGTGGCCTCGGCCCGGGATCAGGTATCGGCCGCGGTTGCCGCGTTCTTCAACGGGCACGCGCAGGGATACCAGACGCTCGGCGCTCAGGCGGAGGCGTTCCACCAGGACTTTGTGCAGTTGCTCCGATCCGGTGCGGGCGCGTATGCGGCCGCGGAGTCCGACAACGTCGCCGCCACCGGCAGCACCGTTGCCGAGCCTGCCGTCACCACGAAACGCGAATCCGTCGGCCGCTCCGACAACCACGCCGCCGGCCACCGTCCGGAGGTCGCCGGCAGCACGATGGAGGGCAACCGCGGATCGGGCGCGCCCCCCGGCGGTGAGTCGAGAAGTGCGGCGACCGGTCTGATCGGTGTCGGCGCAGCGGGCCGAGTCGGGGTTCCGACCGGCGAGTCGGGCGGTCGTGCCACCCGGTGGCTGTCCGGTGCCGAGGCGGGCCGCCCCAGGATCGCCGGCCCCGCGCTCAGCGCCCGAAAGTCCGACAGCTCTCCGCTGTCGTCACCCAGCGGGTTGTCCGCACGACAACTCGCCGGACCGGTCGCCGACAGACCCCGTGGCGGCGCCACCGTGGTGATCCTCAACTCCCGCGGCGGCGGCAGCGGCGGCATGGCCCATGGTTGCCGGACGAGCATGGCCAGTCGCGGTTCCGGTGGAGCCGGAGGGGTCTATTGCCCGCCTGTTCCGACACCGCAATCGAGGGCAACCAATCGGCCCTAGGCCGAGGATCATCAAAAGGATTGCTGTGCAATCCCGGTGACTAATCCGTTGGACGGGCGACCGACCCCTCGACGGTCGACCTCCACGGATCCACTATTCGACGGTCTGCCAACACAAATCCGTCCACTCTGCTGAAACTCCAGCGCAGCAGAAACCTACCTGGCGTGAAGCCTCAATTGCAACACGACAAGCACCCATTTTACGAAGTCTATTCAGACAAACCCGTCAGACGGTATGACAAACAAGTTGGCAATAAACCGAGATATGTTGCAGGGGCGTGAAATACCTACCCGCGCACTCAACTGACCGCCGGTCATAGAACGACCGTTGCGTGACGACCGGGATGCGCCGGGGCTGCGGGACAACGGTTTTGACGTCGTCGTCAGCATGACGGGCGCCGCGCGGTACGGGTAGACCCACGCCCCGCGGGCGCACACTGTATCCGCTTTTGCTGCAACACTATTACGCAGCAAACGCAACGATGGCTCCCGGCCGGCGCCACCCCCCGGCGGTGTCCGTGGCCGATCACCGGATCAGTAAACTGCGCCTATGGGCCACGACTGGTTGCTCGTGGAGACGCTGGGAGACGAGCCCGCCGTCGTAGCGCAGGGGCGTCAACTCAAGAACCTCGTCCCGATCACCTCGTTCCTGCGGCGCAGCCCGTATCTCGCGTCGATCAAGACGGCGATCGCCGAGTCGGTGCAGACCGGCCAGGCCCTCAGCAGCATCACCCCCAAGAGTGACCGCGTCATCCGCACCGAACCGGTGGTGATGTCGGACGGCCGAATTCACGGGGTGCACGTGTGGAGCGGCCCGATCGACGAGGAACCGCCCGAGCGACCAATGCCGGGGCCGCTGAAATGGGACCTCACCCGCGGCGTGGCTACCGACACTCCCGAATCACTGGCCAACAGCGGCAAGAACCCCGAGGCCGAGGTCACCTACGGCAGGGCATTCGCCGAGGATCTGCCGTCTCGCGAGCTCAACCCCAACGAAACCAAGGTCCTGGCCATGGCGATCCGGGCTGAGCCGGGTCAAACGCTGTGCAGCACTTGGGATCTCACCGATTGGCAGGGCAATCCGATCAGGATCGGGTTCACCGCGCGCAGTGCGATCGAACCCGGACCTGACGGCCGTGATCATCTGGTGGCGCGGGCGATGAACTGGCGGGCAGAGCGCAAAGGTCCAGCGGTGGCCACCGACGACCTGGCGCAGCGGATCCTCAAGGGCCTCGCGCAGGCCGGTGTCCATCGCGCCCTCGTCGACCTCAAGACCTGGACCCTGCTCAAATGGCTGGACGACCCCGCTCCGTTCTACGACTGGCGCGGCAACGAGGACGACCGGCAACGCGTCCATCCGGACGACGAGGGTCTGGTGGCCGCCATGACAACGGAATTCGCCGAGGGTGCGACCAGTCGGGTGCTGCGACTGCCCGGCACCGACACCGACTGGGTGCCGGTGCATGTCACCGTCAACCGGGTCGAGATCGAGCCGGACACCTTCGCCGGGCTCCTCTCGCTGCGGTTGCCGACCGACGGCGAGATCGCCGACGCAGACTTTCCGCCGGCGTAGCCGCCGGAGCGGCAGCAAGGTATCCGAGCCGCTCGGCTCAACCGACCGGCCCGGCCCGCGCCGAGGCCCGTGCGGTGCCGGCGTGCGCGACCGGCACCTGGACCTCGACGATCACGTCAAGACCGTCCACCCGGCATCCGGCGGTGGCAACGCCCATCGCCCGGGCCACCGCCGCGGCCCGGGCACAGGCCGCGGATGCGCCCTGCGGCACCTGTGCAGCCCCCGCCAGGGCGGCCAGGTCGGCGCCGGCCTGGGCGCGATGCCGGGCCACCACGACACAGCCCAGCCAGGCACCCGCCGCAGTCACGCAGAGCAGCGCCGCGATGATTGCAACCGCAAGCACCGTGGCGGCGCCGTCCTCACCCCGGTTCAGTCGCCGACACCGCCCGGGCCGCAATATCAAGGTGCGGCAACAGCTTTGAATGCGCGACCACGGTGGCAACCAGCAGATCGCCATCCCGGCGCACCGCGACCCGAGCCCCCGGCGGCGCGATGCTTCGGGCCACCTCGACAGCGCCCGGGTCGCCGCGCGCCGCCAGCCGGGCAGCCTCGCGGGCCGCATCGACGCAGCGCACCTGCATCGACACCGCGGTGATCGCGGCCAGGCACAACACCAGGACCACCACCAGGGCCGCGATCGCCAACGCGGCCTCGACGGTGCTCGAACCGGCACTGGCGACTAGACGTTGGTGCTCAGCGCGCGACCGATGATGTGGTTCAGCGCCGACACGACCGAGTCGCCGGTGACGACGGTGTAGAGGATGGCGCCGAACGCCGCCGCCGCGATGGTGCCGATCGCATACTCGACGGTGGACATGCCGGACTCGTCCACAACCAACAGCGTCATGCGCGCCCTGAACAGACGAAATATATTGAACATCAACCATTTCCCTTCTCACAACAGACCTGATTGCAGAACACCGCCGGCCAACCCGGCCACCACCGGGATGATGCCCAGGCACACGAAGGCCGGCAGAAAACACAGGCCCAGCGGACCGGCGATCAGTACCCCGGCCCGCTCGGCGGCCGCGCCGGCCGCATGCGCGGCATCGTGGCGGGTCTGGGCAGCCAGTTCGGCCAGACCGTCGGCAAGCGCTGCACCTGATGCCGCCGATCGCCGCGCCAACCGCAGCAGGCCATCCACCTGCGTATCCGGTGCCCGGCCAGCCGGAGCCGACCAGGCGACGCCGGCGTCAGCGCCCAGCGCCAGCAGGTCGGCGGCCCGCCGCAGCACCGCAGCAAGGCGAGGCGGCGCGGATCCGGCGGTGGCGGACGCTGCCGTCGACACCGCCATGCCGGCCGTCAGGCATACCGCGAGCACGTCCAAGGTGGATGCCGCCCCCAGCGGATCCGGCCCGCCCGACGCGCGGGGCGGCGACTGCGCCGCGTGGGCAGCCAACCCGGCCCGATGACGTGCCGCCGCAGGTCCCGCCCCGCACCACAGGGCGGCGGCCAGCAAGAGCGCGGCGCTAGTCATGACGGAGTCACCCGATCGGTGATCCGATCCGACCACCACAGCCCGGTGCAGATCAGCGTGGTACCGACAAGCAGGAACCACCCCCCGGGCGCGGAGCACAGAAACGTCAACGGCCGCGCCCCGATCAGTTGCCCGAGCGCCACGCCGAGCACCGGCAGCCCGGCCAGAATGACCGCAGTGGCGCGCGCACCGGCCAGGCCCGCACCCACCTTTGCCGAAAACCGTTGCCGCTCAGTGATATCGCGTTGCGCGGCCCGCATCAGCCCGGCGATAGCCAGGCCGTGTTCACTGGCCAGCTGCCAGCACACCGCGATGCGTTCCCAATGGGCAGGCATTGCCGACGTGTGCGCGGCCGCGCGTAGGCCGGCCGGCACGTCGGCACCCATCCTGGCCCGCGCCGCGACGCCCCGCAGCGCGACCGACACTGCGCCGCCGGTTTCCCCGGCGGCGGCCTCGAAGGCCCGCACCGGGTGGGCACCCACCCGGAGTTCGCCGACCAGGACCTCGAGGGCGGCTTCCAGCGCCGCGCCCTCTGCCATCGCACTGCGGGCGTTGCGTCGACGCCGGTACCGCACCCCCGTCGTAGCCCCGACCACAGCCAGCGCGGCGGCTACCGTCACCGGCAAAACCGTCGCAGCCAGCATGAACACGCAGCCGCACAACCAACCGACACCGCGGGCAGTGACCGCGAATCGACGGTGGACGGCACCCTCCGCCCTGAGACGACGCCGCGGCGAGCCGGGCGCCACCAGCAAGGCCATCGCCAACAGCAGAGCGGCGAGCTGCCAACCCGTCATGGCCGCGCCCCGGCCGGCAACAACGCGAGCAGATCCGCTGCGGGAGCGGCCATCCCGTGATCGGCGTGCCACGCCGGCACCGCGTGCACCCGCCCGTCCCCGGCCTGCCGTAGCGTGGCGATCTCGACCAGCCGGCGTCGTCCGGACCGGTCGCGCGAGACATGCAACAGCACCCGCACGGCCGCGGCGAGCTGGGTGTGCAGCGCGGCCCGGTCCAGCCCGCCGAGCGCGCCGAGCGCCTCCAGCCGGGCCGGTACCTCACCCGGGCTGTTGGCATGCACGGTGCCCGCACCGCCTTCGTGTCCGGTGTTCAGCGCGGCCAGCAGGTCGACCACTTCGGCGCCTCTGACCTCTCCGACCACGATCCGGTCCGGGCGCATGCGCAGCGCCTGGCGGACGAGTTGGCGCACGGTCACCTCACCGACACCTTCGACGTTGGCCCGCCGCGCGACCAGCTTCACCAGATGTGGGTGTGCCGGCGCCAACTCGGCGGCATCCTCGACGCACACGATCCGCTCGGCCGGTGAGACCGCGCCGAGCATCGCGGCCAACAGCGTCGTCTTGCCGGCCCCGGTGCCACCGCACACCAGGAACGCCAGCCGGGCGGCGATGATCCCGGCCACCAGCTCGGCGGCTACGGGGGTCAACGCCCCGGCGGCGGCCAGCGCCGCGAGATCCTGCGTTGCCGGCCGCAACACCCGCAGGGACAGGCAGGTACCGCCCGCCGCCACCGGCGGCAACACCGCGTGCAGGCGCACCGCGAACCCGCGTGCGCCGATCCCGGCCAGCTGTCCGTCCACCCACGGCTGGGCATCGTCGAGCCGCTGGCCGGCCGCCAGCGCCAGCCGTTGCGCCAACCGCCGCACCGCCGCCTCGTCGGGAAACCGAATATTGCTGCGTCGCAATGCGTTTCCATCATCAACCCACACCGAGTCGGGCGCGGTCACCATGACATCGGTGGTGCCGTCGGCGCACAGCAATGGTTCCAGGATGCCGGCGCCGGTCAGTTCGGTCTGCAGCAGCCGCAGGTTCGCCAGCACCTCGGTGTCGCCGAGAATGCCGCCGGACTCGGCGCGAATCGCCGCGGCCACCACGTTGGGCCGCAGCGGTCCCGACTCGGTTGCCAGCCGTTCCCGGACGCGTTCGATCAGCGGGCCGTTCATGCCGCGCGGCCGTCCAGCGTCGTTCGGCCGCTTGCCAACACGCCGACGACGCGGCGCGCCGCCGCCGCCAACGCCGATCGCCGCCCCAGCCGCAGCCCGGCGTGCTCCAGTCGTTCGGCGAGGTGCGGTTCGGCACGCATCGATGCCAGCAACGGCACGCCCGCGATCTCGGCGACCTCGGCCGCACGCAACCCCCCTGGGGACGGACCGCGCACCACCGCGCCGACATTCGGATTGATCGCGGCCAGCACCGGCGCGATCGTGGCAGTGGCTGCGCAAGCCCGCACATCACACCGGCTGACCAGCACCACCAGATCGGCGGCGGCCAGTGCGACGTGGCTGGCCTCGGACAGACGCCGCGGCAGGTCGCACACCACGGTGACTCCGCCGCGGCGGCCGGCTTCGGCGATCGCCTCCACCGGTGCGGCGTCCAGCTCGCGGCCGTGCCGGGTGCCGGACAGGACACTGATCTCGCGGCGCCGCGGCAGCACGTCCCGCACCGCCGACCAGTTCAGCCGACCACCCTGCAGCGCCAGGTCGGGCCACCGCAGCCCCGGCGACGCCTCGTCGCCCATCAACAGGTCGATGCCGCCACCCCACGGATCCAGGTCGAGTAGCAGCGACTCTCCGGCGACCTCCGCGACGGCGGCGGCGAACAGCGATGCCCCCGCCCCGCCGCAGCCGCCGACGACCGCAAGGACCTGGCCACGCCGCCTGACATCACGCGCCGATTCGGCCGCTTCCGCCAGTGCGCACACCAGGTCCGCTTCCTGCTCGGGCATCCGCAGCACCTGCTCGGCGCCGACGGCGACGGCGGCCGCCCAGGTCGCCGTGCCGGACTCAGCACCGGTCAACACGCTCACGTGGGCGCGACGGGGCAGCGCGGACTGCGCACAGCACTGCGCTGCGTCCGAATCGAGCACCACCGCGGCCGCGGCCAGCCACGTTTTCCTGCTCACCGGGGTGTGGGCACCGGTATGCACCACCCGCGCGCCGACGGCGGCGCCGACGCGATCCAGCTCCTCGCGCAGATGCGAATCGGTCAGCATCGCCAGCACGCCGGAGCCGGCGGTGCGCGGGGAATTGGTCACCCTTCTACGCTGGCGCGCCACCGGTATTGCCCGCCAGTGCCGAAGGCCAATTTGTGGAGAAAGTCCGGTCTGTGTACAAATGTTCGCTGAATGGCGCGACTTCGCGACCAAGCGCTATTTCGGCAATGGTCGACAAACGGGTTCTGAGACCCGTAGCGGTGAATTTCTTACCCCAGAAAAGGGACGACCCCCGCCAGGGGGGGAGGAGGCGAGGGTCGTCGTGTATCAGCCCCGGGGGGTCGGGCTGATACACCCTCGGCTCACGGCCGAGTAATGCTTACTATACACATGCCAGCCGGGCTTCACGCAAGTACTCAACCAACCGAAAGTGCCGCCTGAGCCGTGAAAACACCGACCGGAGAAAGACACCCTTCGTATTCGTGCGCTCAATTCGGGCCGGAGATCACGGGTTTGCCGCATCCCGGACCTATGCTGGATCGGTGACCGTCCCCGACCCGGCCGCGCAGCAGCAAGTCTCGCCGCAAATACCGGGACCGACAGTGCCGGGCCTGCGCACCGCCGCTTTCTTCGATTTGGACAAGACCATCATCGCCAAGTCGAGCACGCTGGCGTTCAGCAAACCCTTCTTTGCGCAGGGGCTGCTTAACCGTCGTGCCGTTTTGAAGTCCAGCTACGCGCAATTCATCTTCCTGCTCTCCGGGGCAGATCATGACCAGATGGACCGAATGCGAGCTCACCTGGCCAATATGTGCATCGGGTGGGACGTCGAACAGGTCAAGTCGATCGTCAGCGAGACGCTGCACGACATCGTGACGCCGCTGGTGTTCGCCGAGGCCGCCGATCTGATCGCTGCGCACAAATTGTGTGGCCGTGACGTCGTGGTGGTATCGGCATCGGGTGAGGAGATCGTCGCGCCGATCGCCCGTGCCCTGGGCGCCACGCATGCCATGGCGACCCGGATGGTGGTCGAGGATGGCAAGTACACCGGCGAGATCGCGTTCTACTGCTACGGCGAAGGCAAGGTCCAAGCGATCCGCGAGCTGGCCGTGCGCGAGGGGTATCCGCTGGAGCACTGCTACGCGTACTCCGACTCGATCACCGACCTGCCGATGCTGGAGATCGTCGGCCACCCGTCGGTCGTCAACCCTGACCGCGGGTTGCGCAGGGAGGCCCTGGACCGCGGCTGGCCGGTGTTGTCGTTCTCCCGGCCGGTCTCGTTGCGCGACCGGATCCCGGCGCCGTCGGGTGCCGCGATCGCGACGACGGCCGCGGTGGGTGTCACCGCGGTGGCTGCCGGCGCCGTCACCTACGCGCTGTTGCGGCGCTTCGCGTTCTAGTCTCCGGCGACAGGCGCCGACGGACGTCGCCCCAGCTTTCCCAAACGCCACGGCAGCAAACACTTTTCGCGCACGAGCCGAATCCGTTGCGCAACTTTGAGGCGTCAGCCCCTTGCTGTGCCAGTGCTCTAGTAGTACAAAGGAGACACGGCAGCCCGGTGAGGCCAAGGTCGATCCGGAAGAGAAGGTTCGATCTCCCGACCCGGGCACCCAGCACGGTTCCCGGCACCCACGCGGAGTCATAGCCGCGATAATGGCAGAAGTGTTGCGGGCCTGCGTAATTGCGAAGATGGAATGCCGCGACGGCCCTTTGGGTGGGGCTGCAGCAGGAAGTGTCGCAAACGCGCCGAGGCCACCCACGCAGCCCACATAATGCACGCTTGGTAACCGAGAACCGTGTTGGCGGGCGGCGATTCGAAATCTTCGTGTCGCCGCCCGCTTCGCATTTGTCGCAGGGTTATTTCGGCGGGCCGCCGGTTACTGATTCAGCAATCATCAGCGCCTCCTGCGCACCGGCTCTCATCGCCCGGCAACACAGCACCAACCACGCCGCGACTCCGTCGGGCGAGCCCGAGGCGAACTTCAGCGCGGCGTCCCGGTACGCGGCGGACTGCCGCATCCAGTTCACCTCCGGCACTCCCAGCCCGTGCGGATCGAGCCCCCGTGCGATCGTCACCAACCGCGACACCGCGCGGGCCACCACCCCGTCACCGCTGCCGAATGGCTTGAGCGTCAACAACTCCCCGTGCGCCACCGCAGCAACTACGGCCGCCGATGCTGCTGTCGGGCGAGTCACCAGGTCGGCCAGCAACTCGAGGCGCGGACCGATCTCCGGATCGGTCCGCGGCCGGCCGAGCCGGTCGGCGTCGACCTGGTCGGCGGCGGCAAGCATGTGCAATCGGGCCAGTGCCTGCAGCGGCGCCTTCTGCCAGACCGCGATCAGCGGGCCGCTGCCACCTTCCAGCGCCTGGGCCACCCGCAGCGCACCGCCGAACACGGGATCACTGACGCCACCGTGCTGGGTGGCGGCCTCCGCCACGTCGTCCAGGCGCACCGGCCCGCCGTCGAGCACCGACGACGCCCGTGCCGCGCGCAACGACGCCTCGGCGGCGGTCACCGGCCAGCCGCGCAGGTTGGCCCGGTGCCGGTGCGCCCGACCCAGCGCCTCACGCGCCCGGTCGCTGGCTTCGGCGACACCGGGCAGGTCCATCAGCGGAGCCAGCGGGTCGGTCACAGAGAGCCAAACTAGCGGGACGCCGCCGGGGCGCCGGGGATGGCCTCCAACAACTGCCGGGTGTAGTCGTGCTGTGGCGCGGTGAAAACCTGTTCAGTGGCGGCGTGTTCGACCACCCGCCCGTCCCGCATCACCAGCACGTCGTCGGAGATCTGGCGGATCACCGCCAGATCGTGGCTGATGAACAGATACGTCAGGCCCAGCTCGGCCTGCAGTTCGGCCAGCAGGTTCAGGATCTGCGCCTGCACCAGCACGTCGAGCGCGGAGACCGCCTCGTCGCACACCAACACATCGGGCCGCAGCGCCAGCGCCCGCGCGATCGCCACCCGTTGCCGTTGCCCGCCGGACAGTTCGCGGGGCAGCCGGTCAAGCACCGAGGACGGCAGCGCCACCTGGTCGAGCAATTCGCGCACCGCCCGCCGACGCTGGGCACGGTCGCCGACCCGGTGGATCCGCAGTGGCTCCTCCACCGCGCGGGCCACCGAGTACATCGGGTCCAGGCTGCTGTAGGGATTCTGGAAGACCGGCTGCACCCGACGGCGAAACGCCAATTCTGCGCGGCGGTCCAGCGTGGTGACATCGGTCCCGTCGAAAACCACGCTGCCCGACGTCGGCCGCAACAGGCCCAGCACCATCCGCGCCAGCGTCGACTTGCCCGACCCCGACTCGCCGACCACGGCCAGGGTGCCGGCCCGGGCCAGCCGGAACGAGACGGCGTCGACGGCGCGAAATTCCGCGCGACGCCACGGCACGCCGGGTGATTCGCGGTAGGTCTTGGTCAACTCCGACACGACGAGGATGTCCGCGGAACCCCCAGCGTGCTCGGTCGCCGTCGCTGCTACCCGTTCCCGAATCTGGGCTGAGCGCTTGTCCCGAGCCCGCAGCGACGGCGCGGCGGCCACCAGCCGACGCGTGTACTCGTGTTGCGGGTAGCGCAGAATCTCCTGCGCTGCACCGGATTCCACCACGACACCACGATGCACCACGATCACGGACTCGGCCCGCTGCGCCGCCAGCGCCAGGTCGTGGGTGATCAGCAGCAGCGCAGTCCCCAGTTCGTCGGTGAGGTGGCCGAGATGGTCGAGGACCTGGCGTTGCACGGTGACGTCCAGCGCCGACGTCGGTTCGTCGGCGATCAGCAGCCGCGGCCGGCCGGCGAGTCCGATCGCGATCAGCGCGCGCTGGCACATCCCGCCGGACAGCTGGTGTGGATACCGGCCGGCCTGCCGGGCCGGGTCGCGCATCCCCGCCTCGGCGAGCAGCTCAACCGCGCGCCGTCGCGCCGCACGCCCATCGGCATTGGCCCGCAACGCTTCTCGAACCTGAAAGCCGACTTTCCAGACCGGGTTGAGGTTGGTCATCGGATCCTGCGGCACATAGCCGATCTCCCGGCCCCGGATGTCACGCATCGCGCGTTCACCGGCCCGGGTGATGTCGCGGCCGTCGAAAACAATGCGGCCGGCGGTGATTCGGCCACCGGGCGCGAGCAGTCCCAGAACGGCCGCCGCCGCGGTGGACTTGCCCGACCCCGATTCCCCCACCACCGCGACGGTCTGCCCGGGCAACACCGAGAAAGACATCCCGCGGACCGCCTGCTGGTCGCCGAAGCGGACCTCCAGACCCGCTACCGACAACAGCGCGCTCATGCCCGCCACGCCCGGGACGCCGGATCCAGACCGTCGCGCAGCGCGTCCCCCATGACCATGAACGCCAGCACCGTGATCGCCAGCGCGCCGGCGGGATAGAACAGGATGGGTGAACCGGCCCGCAGCCGCATCTGCGCCACGTTGATGTCGCCACCCCAGGAGACCACCGACGGCGGTAACCCGACACCGAGGTAGGACAACGTCGCCTCGGTCACGATGAAGGCGCCCAAGGCGATGGTGGCCACCGCGATGACGGGGCCTATCGCGTTCGGCACCGCATGCCGGAGCAGGATACGAAACCTGCCCAGCCCCAATGCTTTCGCCGCCAGCACGTAATCGCTGCCCCGTACCTGGAGAATCGAGCTGCGCGCGATCCTGGCCACCTGCGGCCAGCCGAACAACGCCAGGATGGCGATCACCGTCCACACCGTTCGGTGCCGCAGCACCTGCATGAGCACAATGGCGGCCAACAGCAGCGGCAACCCGAAGAACACGTCGGTCAGGCGGGACACCACCGCGTCGAGCCAGCCACCGTAAAAGCCGGCCAGGGCGCCCAACACCCCGCCGACGACGAACACGGCCATCGTTGCGCCGAGCCCGACCATCACCGACGCCCGGGCGCCATAGATGGTGCGCGCGTAGATGTCATGGCCCTGCAGGTCCGTGCCGAACCAGTGCGCGGCCGACGGGGGCAGCAGGCTCTGACCCGGGTCGGCGTAGGTGGGGTCGGCCCCGGTGAACAACGACGGAAACGCCGCTACGAGCAGGATCAGCACGATCATTGCCGCAGCGATGACGAACTTGGGTCGCCTATACATACCGGATCCTGGGATCCAGCGCGGCGTAGAGCAGATCCACCAGCAGATTGCTCACCAGGTAGATCAGCACCAGCACCGTGACGATCGACACCACTGTAGGCGCCTCCTGCCTGGTGACCGCCTGATACAGCACACCGCCGACGCCGTGGATGTTGAAAATCCCTTCGGTCACTATGGCGCCACCCATCAGCGCGCCCAGGTCGGCACCCAGGAACGTCACCACCGGGATCAGCGAATTGCGCAGGATGTGCACGGTGACCACCCGCGACCGCGACAACCCCTTGGCGGTGGCGGTGCGCACATAGTCGGCGTGGGCATTGGCGGCCACTGCGGAGCGGGTCAGCCGCACCACGTAGGCGAAGGACACCAGACCCAGAACGATGCCGGGCAGCAGCAGCCGGTCGAAGCTGGCCCGTCCCCCGACCGTGACGGGCGCCCACCCCAGCCGGACCCCGAACACGAACTGCGCCAGGAAGCCCAACACGAAAATCGGGATCGCGATGATGACCAGTCCGGCGACCAGCACCGTGGCATCGAAGACACCGCCCTGGCGCAGTCCGGCGATCACGCCGAACCCGATCCCCAGCACCGCCTCCACCACCAGAGCGATCAGCGCCAGCCGTATCGTCACCGGAAAGGCATGTGCCAGAACGGCGCTGACCGGAAGACCGGAGTACGCGCGGCCCAGATCGCCGTGCAGCAGGCCACCCAGGTAGCGCAGGTACTGCACCAGGAAGGGGTCGTCGAGGTGGTATTGGGCGCGTAGTTGCGCGGCGACCGCCGGGCTCAACGGCCGGTCGCCGGCGATGGCGGCCACCGGATCGCCGGGCAGCAGGAACACCATGCCGTAGATCAGCAGGGTGGCGCCCAGGAAAACCGGCACCATCACCGCGATCCGGCGCAGCACATACCAGCCCATGTCAGCCCTTGTGCAGGTTCTCGTAGTCGGGCAGACCGTTCCAGGTGGGCTGCACATTGCTCACCTGAGCCGACCAACCGATCACACTGATGTAGTACCACAGCGGAATGGCAGGCATGTCGCGCAACAGAATTCGCTGTGCGATGTTGACCCGCAGATCGGCCTCGTGCACGTCGGGCGCCGCTTCGGCGGCGGCCAGCGCGGCGTCGAACTCCCGACTGGAGTACCCCACATCGTTGGAACCGGCGCCGGTGGCGTAGAGCGGTGCGAGGAATTCGATCATCGACGGGTAGTCCCCGATCCAGCCGGCTCGGAAGGCCGTATTGATGGTCCGGTTGGTGATTTGGGTGCGGAACCCGGCGAACGTGGGCTGTGGCGCCCCGGCCGCGTCAATACCGAGCACGTTCTTGATGCTGTTGGCCACCGCGTCCACCCACTCCTGATGACCGCTGTCGGCGTTGTAGGCGATCGCGTACCGTCCCGTCCACGGCGAGATGGCATTGGCCTGTGCCCAGAGTTGCTGCGCGCGAGCAGGATTGAAGTCCAACGCATCGCTTCCCGGAATGTTCGGATCGAACCCCGGCAGCGAGCTGGCAGTGAAATCCCTTGCCGGCTGCCGTGTTCCGCTGAATATCTGTTGGCAGATCTGCGGGCGGTTGATGGCCGCCGACAGGGCCAGTCGGCGCAACCGGCCCTCCTCGCCGCCGAAGTGGGGCAACCGCAGCGGTGTGTCCACCGACTGGCTGACCGCGACCGGCGCCTTGACGGCATTGCCACCCAGGTCGCGCTGATAGATAGGCAACGCGCTGGACGGAATCGTATCCAGCACATCCAGATTGCCCGACAGCAGGTCGGCGTACGCGGTGTCCAGGTTGGCGTAGAACTCGAACCGCAGACCTTTGTTGTGCGGCTTGCGGTTGCCGTGGTAGTCGGGGTTGGGCACCAGGTCGATCTTGACGTTGTGTTCCCATGCCGGCCCGTGGGCACTGTCGGCGAGTCGGTAAGGCCCGTTGCCGACCGGGCTGCGGCCGAATGCCGCCATGTCGCGAAATGCCATGGGCGGCAACGGGTAGAAGGCGCTGTGCCCCAGGCTCATGATGAAGTCGATGGTCGGTGCCTGCAGCCGGACGGTGAACTCGAGATCGTTGACGACGCGCAGCCCGGACATGCTGGTAGGCCGGCCGTCCCCGGGTGGGCCGGCCACTTCGTCGTAGCCGGCGATCGGGCTGAAGAAGTTCTGCTGCAGTTGGGCGTTGGCGCTCAACGCCCCGTAGTTCCACGCGTCGACGAACGAATGAGCGGTGACCGGCGAGCCGTCGGTGAACTTCCATCCCGGTTTGAGCACAATGCGGTAGTTGATGTTGTCGGTGCTCTCGATCGACTCGGCCACCTCCGGGGATGGCCGGCCCGCCGCGTCGTACGACATCAGGCCCGCGAACAACCGGTCGATGATGCGGCCGCCGTTGGAGTCGTTGGTGCCGGTCGGGATCAGCGGGTTGGGTGGCTCGGCACCATTGACCACCACCACCTCGGGTGTCAGCATGCCGCCGCCACAGCCCGCCAAGTGAGCAGACACCAGCAGGGCGGCCAGCGCGGCCCGCATCCGACGCATGACAGCGACCCTAATAGGCTCGCTACGTGACAGACGCCACCGCCGAAGGCCCGTCTACTTACCCACCGCCCGAGCACTTCGTCGACCAGGCCAACGCCCGCGCGGAGCTCTACGAGAAGGCCGCCGAAGACCGCCTGGCGTTCTGGGCCGAACAGGCCGACCGGCTGGCCTGGGAGACGCCGTTCACCGAGGTGCTGGACTGGTCGGACGCGCCGTTCGCCAAATGGTTCGTCGGAGGCAAGCTCAACGTCGCCTACAACTGTGTGGATCGCCATGTCGAAGCCGGCCACGGCGACCGGGTCGCGTTCCACTGGGAAGGCGAGCCCGACGACCACCGGCGCACCTTCACCTACGCGGACCTGCAGACAGAAGTGTGCAAGGCGGCCAACGCGCTGACCGACCTCGGCCTGGTGGCCGGGGACAGAGTGGCCATCTACCTACCGCTGATCCCCGAGGCGGTGATCGCGATGCTGGCCTGCGCCCGGCTGGGCGTCATGCACACCGTGGTGTTCGGCGGCTTCACCGCGCACGCGCTGCAGGCCCGGATCGCCGACGCCGACGCCAAGCTGTTGATCACCGCCGACGGCCAGTTCCGCCGCGGCAAGCCCGCACCGCTGAAAGAGGCCGCCGACGAGGCAGTCTCGGTCGACGGCAGCCCGGTCGAGCACGTGCTGGTGGTGCGGCGCACCGGGGTCGACGTGTCCTGGGACGACGACCGCGATCTGTGGTGGCACGATGTCGTCGACGCGGCCGCCCCGGAGCACGTGGCCGAGGCCTTCGATGCCGAGCAGCCGTTGTTCCTGCTCTACACCTCGGGCACCACCGGCAAGCCCAAAGGGATCGTGCACACCAGCGGCGGTTACCTGACCCAGTGCGCCTACACCATGCACGCGATCTTCGACGTCAAGCCGGACAGCGACGTGTTCTGGTGCACCGCCGACATCGGCTGGGTCACCGGACACACCTACGGCGTCTACGGGCCGCTGTCCAGCGGCATCACCGAGGTGCTCTACGAGGGCACCCCGAACACCCCGAGCCAGCACCGGCATTTCGAGATCATCGAAAGATACGGCGTCACAATCTATTACACGGCTCCTACGCTGATCCGCACGTTCATGAAGTGGGGGCGGGAGATTCCGGACGCGCATGACCTGTCCAGCGTGCGACTGCTGGGCACGGTCGGCGAGATCATCAATCCCGAAGCCTGGCGCTGGTACCGCGACGTGATCGGCGGCGGGCGGGTGCCGGTGGTCGACACCTGGTGGCAGACCGAGACCGGTGCGGCGATGATCTCCCCGCTGCCCGGCGTGGCCGCCGCGAAACCCGGTTCGGCGATGGCGGCGCTGCCGGGCATCTCGGCGAAGATCGTCGACGACCACGGCGAACCGCTACCTCCCGACAAGGAGGGGGAAGAGCACGTCACCGGTTACCTCGTTCTGGACCAGCCGTGGCCGGGGATGTTGCGCGGTATTTGGGGCGACCCGGAGCGGTACCAGAAGACCTACTGGTCCAAGTACGCCGAGCACGGCTACTACTTCGCCGGCGACGGCGCCCGGTTCGACCCCGACGGCGACATCTGGGTCCTGGGCCGCATCGACGACGTGATGAACATATCCGGGCACCGGATCTCCACCGCCGAGGTGGAGTCCGCGCTCGTCGGACATTCCGGGGTGGCCGAGGCCGCGGTGGTGGGGGTCACCGACGACACCACCGGCCAGGCCATCTGCGCGTTCGTCGTGCTGCGGGAAGACTACGAAGCCAGTGACCGTACCGTCGAGGATCTACGCGGCGAGGTCGCCCACGAGATCTCCCCGATCGCCAAGCCGCGCGAGGTCCACATCGTGCCCGAGCTGCCCAAGACCCGCAGCGGCAAGATCATGCGGCGACTGTTGCGCGACATCGCCGAGAACCGGGAACTGGGCGACACCTCGACGTTGCTGGACCCCGATGTATTCGACGCGATCCGCGAGGCGAAGTAGCTCAGTCGGCGATCGGCACGAATCCTGAACCGGGCCGGTTCTTGGCGTTGATGTCGGCCAGGTCGGCATTGATCGACATCACCACCGCGGGCGTGTGGAGCGGGATGTACTTGGTGACACAGGTGGGCAGATTGTCGCTGAAAGCGCCGTGAATCATCCCGACCAGCATGTTGTCCACCGTCACCGGCGCACCGGAATCCCCCGGTCCACCGCAGACCTGCATCAGGATGGTGCCTGGGTCCTGCCCGGGTCCCCAGGTCACCCCGCACGAGTTGCCGGTGGTGCGGCCCTGCTTGCAGGCGACCTGACCGGCCGTTGGTTCGGGGCCGATGCCGTTGACGGCAAAGCCGTTGAAGTTCGCCACCGGCGTCACCTTGGCCGGATCGAACCTGATCACCGCGTAGTCCAGACCGTCGTTGCCGGCGACCATGGTGCCCACCTGGCCCCGGTTCTCGGCCCCCTCGGCGGCGACCGGCGCGCCGGGACCCCCGCAGTGCGCGGAGCTGAACCCGATGAGGTCGCCGAACTTGTCGTGCCCGATGGCGGTCAGCGTGCACAGGGTGCCGGTGTTGACGACGATGCCCGCACCGGCGCCGAGCGGGACTTTGTCGTCGGCGGCCGCGGTGCTGACGGGCAGGATCAGAAGGCCCAGGAACGCGGCCATCACCGCCGCGACCCGGAGGGGCTTTCGGCCGCTGGGCGCCTTCTGCAAAGTGATACTCCCGTCAGGATGGTCGAAAAGAGGAAGAAGATGGATGAGAGGTTCGGAGAACAGTCCGCCCAGTGTATTGGCCGGGTTCGCCGCGGGTTCGGCTGGCCTCGTCGGGCATCGGGCCACATGGCAACATGAACCGCGACGACTGACGCGCCACCGGAGCTGCAGGGGCGTTGCAACGGAGAGGATCGTCTGTGAGCAAACCTGACAAGAACGGTGTGCCCAACACTCTGACCACGATTCCGCTGGCCGACCCGCATGCCAGGGTCGGCGACCCGTCGGTGGGCGACCTCATCAAGGACGTCACGACGCAGATGTCGACGCTGGTGCGCGCCGAGGTGGAATTGGCCCGCGCCGAAATCACCCGGGATGTCAAGAAAGGGCTGACCGGCAGCGTCTTCTTCATCTCCGCGCTGGTCATCTTGTTCTACTCCACCTTCTTCTTGTTCTTCTTCCTCGCCGAACTCCTCGACACCTGGCTGTGGCGCTGGGCGGCGTTCCTGATCGTCTTCGCGATCATGGTGGTGGTCACCGCCGTGCTCGCGCTGTTCGGTTTCCTCAAGGTTCGCCGAATCCGCGGCCCGCAGCAGACCATCGAATCGGTGAAAGAGGCGCGCACCGCGTTCACTCCGGGGCACGACAAGAACCTTGCCGCGGCACCGCAGTCCAAGGCGATCACGGCCGACGCCAAGACGCCCGCCGATCCCTCGGGTTGGTAGATGGCGGCTCCCGATCCGTCGATGGTCCGGATCGACGGGCCGTGGCGGCATCTGGACGTGCATGCCAACGGCATCCGGTTCCACGTCGTGGAGGCTGACGCCGGCATACCGGCCACCGGGCGGCCGCTGGTGATCCTGCTGCACGGCTTCGGCTCGTTCTGGTGGTCCTGGCGGCACCAACTACGGGACTTGACCGGCGCGCGGGTGGTCGCGGTCGACCTGCGCGGATACGGCGGTAGCGACAAGCCGCCCCGCGGCTACGACGGCTGGACGTTGGCCGGCGATACGGCGGGTCTCATCCGGGCGCTCGGCCACTCTTCGGCGACGCTGATCGGCCACGCCGACGGCGGATTGGCATGCTGGGCCACCGCGCTGCTGCACTCGCGGCTGGTGCGCGCCATCGGTCTGATCAGCTCGCCCCACCCGGCCGCCCTGCGCCGCTCCACGCTGGCCCGGCGCGACCAGGGTCGCGCGCTGCTGCCCACCCTGCTGCGGTATCAGGCGCCGTGGTGGCCCGAGCGGTCGCTCACCAAACACAACGGTGCCGAGATCGAGCGCCTGGTCCGCAGCCGCAGCAGCTCTCCATGGGTTGCCTCCGCAGATTTTTCCCAGACCATCGGTTATCTGCGCACCGCCATCCGGATCCCGGGGGCCGCGCACTGCGCGCTGGAATATCAGCGCTGGGCGGTACGCAGCCAGTTGCGCAGCGAGGGACACCGCTTCATCAAATCGATGGTCGCCCCGCTCGCTGTCCCGCTACTGCACATCCGCGGCGACGCCGACCCCTATGTGCTGGCCGCCCCGGTGGAACGCACCCAGCGCTACGCGCCGCACGGCCGCTACATCTCGGTCACCGGCGCCGGGCATTTCAGCCACGAAGAGGCGCCGCGGGAAGTCACCCGACACCTCATGCGGTTCCTCGATCAGGTGCACCGGGTCAGTTGACGCAGGCTCCGGTGGCCACCGGCTGGCTCGCGCCGATCCTGCCCAGCTGACTGCGCACCTCGTCGGCCGTCAACACGAATCCGGTGTCGGCGTCGTCGACCGCTGCGCCGAACACCACGCCGAGCACGTTGCCGTCGAGGTCGACCAGCGGCCCACCCGAATCGCCCTGTTCCACATTGGCCCGGATGGTGTAGACATCCCGGGTGACCGGCTGTGGGCTGCGGTAGATGTCCGGTCCGCTGAGCTTGATCCGCTCGCGGATCCGGGCCGGGGAGGCGGTGAAGTTGCCGCCACCCGGATAACCCAGTACCACCACGTCGGTGCCGGTCTTGGCGGGGGAGTACTCGAAGACCAGCGGCGTGGCCTGCAGACCCGGCACCGCGAGGATGGCGATGTCCACCGCCGAGTCGTAGGACACCACGGTGGCATCGAGGGTCTTGCCGTTGGCCTGGATCGAGACGCTGTTGGACCCCGCGACCACGTGCGCGTTCGTCATCACCCGTTCCGGGGAGATCACGAATCCGGTGCCTTCGAGCACTTTCTGGCAGCTCTGCGCGATGCTGCGGATCTTGACGACGCTGGGCGCGACGGCGGCCACCACCGGGTTGTTGGCCAGCGCCGGATCCGGGGAGGCGACCGGGATGACCGGGGTGCGGCTGAAGGGTTCCAGCACCGCGGGCAGCCCGGAGGTGTTCAGCAGGCCCGAGAGCCGTTGCCGCAGCGGCTGTTTCAGCCACGACGGGGCCACGTCATTGACCGTGGCGAGCACCTGCGAACCCTTCACCGCGGCGGCGAGTTCGGGCTGGTCCTTGGACTGCGTCAGCGGGGTGGCCAGCAACCAGGCCGCGGTCAACACCACCTGGAGCTGGATAGCTACGCCGATCACCGAGTCGATGGTGCGGATCGGCTTGTTGCGGATCGCCCCGCGCACCGCGCGTCCCAGCACCACGCCGGCGACCTCACCGACTACCACCAGCGCCAGGATCAGGAACAGCGCGGCGAACAACTTCGCCCGCGGCGCGGCGATATGGCTGACGATGTGCGGCGCCAGCAGCACCCCGGCGACCGCGCCCAGCAAGACACCCGCGAACGACAGCACCGACCCCAGCGCGCCGGACCGCCACCCGGAGATCGCTGCGATCAGAGCCACCGCCAGGATCGCGATGTCCAGCCACTGCGACGGGCTCATCGAGTTCACCGCAACCCACCCCTGTTCGTCGGGGTTTGCGCCGCAGGGTCGCCCACCAGCACCATCGCCTCGTCCAGCTCGCGGATGTCGTTGGTGTCCCAGGGCTGTGCCCAACCGGCGACGTCGAGAATGGCAGCAATCACCTGGCCAGTGAATCCCCACACCAGCATCTGGTTCAACAGAAACGCCGGACCGGCCCAGCGCCTGCCCAAGGTGCCGCGGTACACCATCAGCCTGTTCTCCGGATTGATGAAGGCCCGCACCGGCACCCGCGCCACGATCGCCGTCTCGGCGTCGTTGACGACGGTGACCGGACCGGGATCCGGTGAATAGGCCAGCACCGGCACGACATGAAAATTCGACGGCGCGATGAACGTCCGCTCCATCGTCGCCAGCGCGTGCAGCCGGCCGACGTCGATCCCGGTCTCCTCGCGTGCCTCGCGCAGCGCGGTGGCGACGGGTCCGTCGTCGCCGGGGTCGGACGCACCGCCGGGAAACGCGGCCTGCCCGGCGTGGTGACGCAGTGTGGCGGCGCGCACCGTCAGCAGCAGGTCGGCGTCATCGGGCACGCGACCGTCCGCCGGGCCGTCCTGCGGCCCGGAGAACAGCACCAGCACCGCGGCGTCCCGGCCGGTACGGCGCAACGACGATACCGATCTGGCCGCGGTCACCATGGCCAGCACGTCGGCCGGCAGGCGGCGCCGGTAGGCGTCGGGAATCTGGTCGACGTTGTCGACCAGCGGTCGTAACCAGGGCGGGCCGATATCGGGAGTCAGAGGAGTCGCAGCACTCACCGGCGTCTCCCTCCTGTCTCGACAGCCCGGCTCGCTCACCCCGCCCCGTCTCCGATCACGGCCGCGATCTCCTCAGCGCTGCCGAACGCCCGCGGCAGGGTTTGGGCAACGCTACCGTCCGGCCGCAGCACCACCGTCGCAGGCATCACGTTAACAACCCGCAGCGCAGCCGCCACTTTGCGGCGACCGTCCTGCAGGGTCGGCAACCGCACGCCGAGTTCGGTCAACCGCAGCAGCGCGGCTGTCTCGTTCTCGTCCTGATGCACCGTCACCACGGTGACGTCGGAACCGACCCGGCGCTGATATTCGGCCATCGCGGGCAGTTCGGCAGTGCACGGCGCACACCAGTACGCCCACAGGTTGAGCACCACCCGCCGGCCGGTCAACGCTCTGCCCAGGTCCACGGCCGCACCGTCGGCCGCGCACTCCACCACGACGCCCCGCAAGGCGCCCTCGCCCTCCCCCGGTCCCGGCCCCGGGCAGGCCGGCAGTCCGGCGCGCCGGCGTGGGCCGGCCAGCGCTGCGGGGGTGTCGGCGTCGCGGTGTTCACGCTGCACCGGCGCCTGCGTGTGCGCCGGCGGCACCGGCTCCCCGCGCAGTTCGGCCACGAAAGCGACCACCAGCGCGACCACCAACACCAGGACCGCGATCGTCCAGCGAGCCGTGCCGGAAAGTGCTTTCATCCGGGCGCGTTACAACCCGGCCAGGGCCAGCAGGTGGTCGGTTTCGGGTCCTTGGACCAGCGGCGCGGCCAGCAGTGGCTCGGTCGGGCCAAGCCCGTAGGAGGGACAGTCCTTGGCCAGCACGCAGACTCCACAGGCCGGTTTGCGGGCGTGGCACACCCGGCGGCCGTGGAAAATCACCCGGTGACTGAGCAATGTCCATTCCTTGCGCTCGATCAGCTCACCAACGGCGCGCTCGACCTTGACCGGGTCCTCTTCCTCGGTCCATCGCCACCGGCGCACCAACCGCCCGAAATGGGTGTCGACGGTGATGCCGGGAATGCCGAAGGCGTTGCCCAGGATGACGTTGGCCGTCTTGCGGCCCACCCCGGGCAACGTCACCAGTTCGTCCATCGTCCGCGGCACCTCGCCGTCGAACCGCTCGACCAGGGCCTGCCCCAGCCCGATCAGCGACGACGCCTTGTTGCGGAAGAAGCCGGTGGGATGGATCAACGTCTCCAATTCGGCGCGGTCGGCCTGCGCGTAATCCAGCGCCGTGCGGTACTTGGCGAACACCGCCGGGGTGGTCAGATTCACCCGCTTGTCGGTGCTCTGCGCCGACAAGACGGTAGCCACCGCCAGTTCCAGCGGCGACGTGAAATCCAGTTCGCAGTAGACGTGCGGAAACGCTTGCGCCAGAGTGCGATTCATCCGCCGCGCCCGTCGCACCAGACCCGTCCGGGTCTCATTGGACCAGCGCTTGGACGCCTTCGCCGCTGTCACCTACGACAGAGTACTTATTTCGTGATCTGACTGAGACCCCGCCTTGATCGAAGTCCGTGTTTACTCTCCCTTGTGTTGTGGTTGCTGGTGGCCTGCATTCCCGGGTTGCTGATGCTGGCGGCGCTCGGGCTCGGGCGGCTGGAGAAGACCCTTGCCCACGACGCCGTCAGCAGCACGGACGTCGCCGCATTCCGGGAGCAGGCCGAGGCGGTCGACGTGCACACCCTGGCCCGCGAGGGCATGCCCGAGGCCCTGGAGTATCTGCACCGCCGTCATGCTCTGGGACTTGCCGCCGCACCCCAGTCCCGGTTGCTGACCGGGCGCCATCACGCCGAGACATTCTTCGTTGCCGACGTCGTCGGACGAATCGAGACGGGACTCCCCACCCGCATCCGACACGTCAATCGTGTGTAGCGTTGGCAGGCCGCACAGATTGGCCTACCTTTAGAATCGTGTCGGCCGTCACAGGTTGGCCTGCCCGTATCAACTTCGTCACCAACTGAAGAGGCAAGAAGAGGCAACGTGGACGAGATCCTGGCAAGGGCAGGAATCTTCCAAGGGGTTGAGGCCAGCGCGGTCGCCGCGTTGACCAAGCAACTGCAGCCCGTTGATTTCCCCCGTGGACACACGGTTTTCGCTGAAGGCGAGCCGGGTGACCGGCTGTACATCATCGTCGCCGGCAAAGTGAAGATCGGTCGCCGGTCCCCGGACGGCCGGGAGAACCTGCTGACCATCATGGGACCGTCGGACATGTTCGGCGAGCTGTCGATCTTCGACCCGGGCCCCCGGACGTCGAGTGCGACGACGATCACCGAGGTGCGCGCGGTCTCGATGGACCGCGACGCGTTGCGGGCCTGGATCGCTGACCGCCCGGAGATCGCCGAGCAGCTGTTGCGGGTGTTGGCACGGCGGTTGCGCCGCACCAACAACAACCTGGCCGACCTGATCTTCACGGACGTGCCCGGCCGGGTGGCCAAGCAGCTGCTGCAGCTGGCGCAGCGGTTCGGCACCCAGGAGGGTGGCGCGATGCGGGTCACCCACGATCTGACCCAGGAGGAGATCGCCCAGCTGGTGGGCGCCTCCCGGGAGACCGTCAATAAGGCGCTGGCCGATTTCGCGCACCGCGGCTGGATTCGCCTGGAGGGCAAGAGCGTCCTCATCTCGGACTCCGAACGTCTGGCCCGCCGGGCTCGCTAACCGGACTCGGCGCGCAGGTAGTCCAATTGCACCTGCACCGACCACTCGGCCGCGTCCCAGAGCTTCTCGTCGACGTCGGTGTAGACGTGTTCGACGACCTGCCGGGCAGTCGCGTCGTCGCCCAGCGCGCGCAATGCGGCGCGCACCTGCTCGAGCCGCTCGTGCCGGTGGACCAGGTAGTCGTGCGTGACGGCGGTCAGATCGCCGAGGTCGGGCCCGTGCCCGGGCAACACCGTGCGCCGGCCGAGTCCGCGCAATCGCTGCAGTGACTCGAGGTAGTCGGTCAGATTTCCGTCTTCGGAGTCCATCACGGTGGTGCCGCGACCCAGCACCGTGTCGGCGGTCAAAACCGCGTCGTCGAGGATGAAGGACAGTGAGTCGGCGGTATGGCCGGGAGTGGCCATCACCTTGATCGTCAGGCCGGCGGCGTCGATCACCTCGCCGTCGGTGAGATGACCGCCGAGTCCGCGCAGGAACCCGCTGCCCGCCGACCGCACGGTCGCCCCGGTCAGCTCGACCAGCTTGTCGATGCCGTCGGTGTGGTCCGGGTGGCGGTGGCTGATCAGGACCAGGCTGATGCGGCCGAGCGCCGCCACCCGCGCGATGTGCTCGTCGTCGTCGGGCCCGGGGTCCACGATCACCAACTCGTCGCTGCGCGGGCCGCGCAGCACCCAGGTGTTGGTGCCGTCCAGGGTCATCAGACCCGGGTTGTCGGCGAGCAGCACCGAGGCAGTCTCAGTGACCGCCCGCAGCTGACCATAGGCGGGATGCGTCAACGCCGACTCAGTCACGGCCCGTTACCCGACCTCCACGATCAGCTCCACTTCCACCGGCGCGCCCAGGGGCAATTCGGCTACGCCCACTGCCGAACGCGCGTGCACGCCGCTGTCCCCGAAAACCTCGGCGAGCAATTCCGACGCGCCGTTGACCACACCCGGCTGACCGTGGAAACCCGGCGCGGACGCGACGAATCCGACCACCTTGACCACCTTGGTCACCGAGTCCAGGCCCACCAGCGAATCCACCGCGGCCAGAGCGTTGAGCGCGCAGATCCGCGCCAGGCTCTTGCCGACGTCCGGGGTGATGTCGCTGCCGACCGCGCCGGTGGCGGGCAGCTTACCGTCGACCAACGGCAGTTGGCCGGCGGTGTAGACCAGGTTGCCGGTGCGCACCGCGGGAACGTAGGCCGCCAGCGGCGCGGCCACTTGGGGCAGCGTGATGCCCAGCTCCGCGAGCCGGGCAGTGACGCTCACTTGGGGCGTTTGAGATAGGCGACGTGCTGTTCGCCGGTGGGACCTGGCAGCACCGCAACCAGCTCCCAACCGTCGGCGCCCCACTGGTCGAGAATCTGCTTGGTGGCGTGGGTGAGCAGCGGAATCGTCGCGTACTCCCATGTCGTGGGTTGGGTCATGACGCGAGCTTATCGGCCGGTGTTGACCAGCTCCGGCCAGCCCGCTGGCCGGCCGAACCGGTAGGGCTAGCATGCGATGGTGGCAAACACATCGAGCGGCGGTAACTCCGTCGGGTGGCCGTCGCGGCTGTCGAAGGCCCGGCTGCATTTCGTGACGGGCAAGGGCGGCACGGGGAAGTCGACGATCGCGGCCGCGCTGGCACTGACGCTGGCGGCCGGCGGCCGCAAAGTCTTGTTGGTGGAAGTCGAAGGCCGCCAAGGGATTGCGCAACTCTTCGACGTACCGCCGCTGCCATACCAGGAAGTCAAGATCGCCACCGCCGAACGTGGCGGGCAGGTCAACGCGCTGGCGATCGAGCTCGAGGCCGCGTTCCTGGAGTACCTGGACATGTTCTACAACCTGGGACTGGCCGGCCGGGCGATGCGCAGGATCGGTGCCATCGAGTTCGCCACCACCATCGCACCCGGTCTGCGCGACGTGTTGCTCACCGGCAAGATCAAAGAAACGGTCATCCGGCTGGACAAGAACAAGCGGCCGCTCTACGACGCGATCGTCGTCGATGCGCCCCCGACCGGTCGGATCGCCCGCTTTCTGGACGTCACCAAAGCGGTCTCCGACCTCGCCAAGGGCGGCCCGGTGCACTCGCAGGCCGAAGGCGTGGTCAGACTGCTGCACTCCGACCAGACCGCCATCCACCTGGTGACGTTGCTGGAGGCGCTGCCGGTGCAGGAGACGCTGGAAGCGATCGAGGAACTCGCCGAGATGCAGTTGCCCATCGGCAGCGTCATCGTGAACCGCAACATTCCGGCCTACCTCGACTCCGGCGACCTGGCCAAGGCCGCCGAAGGTGTCGTCGACGCGGACTCGGTCCGCGCCGGGCTGGCGACGGCCGGCATCGAATTGGACGACAACGACTTCGCCGGCCTGCTGACCGAGACCATCCAACACGCCACCCGGATCGCCGCGCGCGCCGAGACCGCACAACAGCTCGACGCGCTGCAGGTGCCGAGGCTGGAATTGCCGACCATCTCCGACGGCGTCGATCTGGGCAGCCTGTACGAGCTTTCCGAAGCGCTTGCCCACCAGGGGGTTCGATGACTACGACGCAGTCCCATAAGCCGGAAACCCTTGACATGGCGGCTCTTTTGGCCGACACGTCCAACCGGGTCGTGGTGTGCTGCGGTGCGGGCGGCGTGGGCAAGACCACGACTGCCGCAGCCATCGCGCTGCGGGCAGCCGAATATGGCCGCACCGTAGTGGTTTTGACGATCGACCCGGCCAAACGCCTCGCACAAGCGTTGGGAGTCAACGATCTTGGGAATACGCCGCAGCGGGTACCGCTGGCACCCGAGGTCCCCGGGGAGTTGCACGCGATGATGCTGGACATGCGCCGCACCTTCGACGAGATGGTGATGCAGTACTCGGGTTCCGAACGGGCGCAATCGATTCTGGACAATCAGTTCTATCAGACCGTCGCGACCTCGCTGGCCGGCACGCAGGAGTACATGGCCATGGAGAAACTGGGCCAGCTGCTGGCTCAGGACCGGTGGGACCTGGTGGTCGTGGACACTCCCCCGTCGCGCAACGCGCTGGATTTCCTGGATGCCCCCAAGCGGCTGGGCAGTTTCATGGACAGTCGGCTGTGGCGCCTGCTGCTCGCGCCCGGACGGGGTCTCGGTCGCCTGGTGACGGGTGCCATGGGCCTGGCCATGAAGGCGATGTCGACGATCCTGGGTTCGCAGATGCTCGGGGACGCGGCAGCGTTCGTGCAATCGTTGGACGCGACATTCGGCGGTTTCCGCGAGAAGGCGGACCGCACCTATGCGTTGCTGAAACGGCGCGGCACCCAGTTCGTGGTCGTGTCGGCCGCCGAGCCGGACGCGCTGCGCGAGGCGTCGTTCTTCGTGGACCGGCTGTCCGAGGAGTCCATGCCGCTGGCGGGCCTGGTGTTGAACCGCACCCACCCGATGCTGTGTTCGTTGCCGGCCGAACGGGCCATCGATGCCATCCAGAAGTTAGCGGCCGAGACCGATTTGGAAGCCTCCTCGCTGGCCGCCGCCGTGCTGCAGATTCACGCCGACCGGGCGCAGACCGCCAAGCGGGAGATTCGACTGCTGTCGCGGTTCACCGGCGCCAACCCGCATGTGCCCGTCATCGGGGTGCCGTCGCTGCCGTTCGACGTCTCCGACCTCGAAGCGCTGCGCGCTCTGGCCGACCAGATTACCTCGACCGCATAACCAGCGGCGATACCCCGCCTGGGCGATTTATTTGACGCCGTTACAACGGCAGTAGTTACCATTTGCCCCATCAGTAACGCTCAATAGCAGCTTGACCTGCGCAAATAAGCATCATTTCATGGTGCGATCAACTAACTTGTAACACTTTCGTCATGATGAAGGCTTGCCGTAGCGTCGGTCCGCGCTGGGCTGCAGGCATGCTGCGCGGGGGCGGAATCAGCGTCCACCCGCTGCGCGTTCGCAGGTTTCCGACTCCGCTGAGTCCAGCGTCCGGCACGGCCCCCCACCTGCACCGATATGGGGGTAACCGGCCTTTATTTGACGGCCGTTCAACGGATGCACCAAATGCGACCCCGCCCAGGAGGCCGAAAAAGTGCCTTTGAGCTGCGCATATAAGATTAGGGCCGCAGCATACTGAGGCAGGTTGTAACAGAAAAGTAATAGGGAAGGACGTGCCGTGCGGCCCGGGTCAGATGATGCTGCGACGCCTACGCTTGTCGAAGTAGTCGGACCAGGAGACCACCTCGGGGTGCTGCTTGAGCAGGGCCCGGCGCTGACGTTCGGTCATGCCGCCCCACACGCCGAACTCCACCTTGTTGTCCAGGGCGTCTGCACCGCATTCCTGCATCACCGGGCAGTGCCGGCAGATCACCGCAGCCTTGCGCTGGGCGGCCCCCCGCACGAAGAGTTCGTCGGGATCGGTTGCCCGGCACAGTGCCTGCGATACCCAGGCGACGCGGTCATCGGCTTCGACGCTGCGCAGCAGGTTTCCGGTGGACGTGAGGTTCGTCTTACGAGCGCCCGGGCGCGATCCTGACACGAGCTGATCCCTTTCTCCCGGCCGCGAATCGCGACCGCCTCCTCGGGTACCAGCCGATGATGCGATCTGAGCCACACTGCGCATATCGGTGTTACCTGAATCTCAATGCGTATCTAAGTTAGGTGGTCAGGTGCTAATTGCGCAACAGTCCGATAACGGTTTTTCTGGGACGTCCGTGCCGTCTGGATCGTGATGCGGGCCTCGACGGCCGCCGCGGGCCGCCGTTGGGCCCTCTGACCTGTGATATCGCCGCCAGGTCGGCCGGCGACGTGGTGCGAATCCTGTTCAACACCTGCCGAAGAAAGTTTTCCCACCCCGCACGGCGCGGGGACGTGACGCGAGGTCGCTACTGTAGTACGCATGTCCGAGCGCCCCCCGGTCCCGCTGACGCTGCTGAAGCTGGCGGGGTTCTGTGTGCTCGCCAGCGTGGTCGCGACAGCGTTGATGTTCCCCTTCGCCGGCGGCGTCGGGTTGATGTCGAACCGCGCGTCGGAAGTCGTCGCCAACGGATCGGCGCAACTTCTCGAGGGTCAGGTCCCGGCCGTGTCCACGATGGTGGACGCCAAAGGCAACGTCATCGCCTGGCTGTATTCGCAGCGCCGTTTCGAGGTGCCGTCGGACAAGATCGCCAACACCATGAAGCTGGCGATCGTGTCCATCGAGGACAAGCGGTTCGCCGACCACAACGGTGTGGACTGGAAAGGCACGCTGACCGGGCTGGCCGGTTACGCCTCCGGCGACGTCGAGACCCGCGGCGGCTCGACCCTCGAGCAGCAGTACATCAAGAACTACCAATTGCTGGTGACCGCGCAGACCGACGCGGAGAAGCGGGCGGCCGTCGAGACCACCCCGGCGCGCAAGCTGCGCGAGATCCGGATGGCGCTCACGCTGGACAAGACCTTCACCAAGCCGGAGATCCTGACCCGTTACCTGAACCTGGTGTCGTTCGGCAACAACTCGTTCGGCATCCAGGACGCGGCCCAGACCTACTTCGGCGTCAACGCCATCGACCTGAACTGGCAGCAGGCCGCGCTGCTGGCCGGCATGGTGCAGTCGACCAGCTCGCTCAACCCGTACACCAACCCGGAGGGCGCACTGGCCCGGCGCAATCTGGTGCTAGACACCATGATCGAGAACATTCCCAATGAGGCCGATGCGCTACGCGCAGCCAAAGCGCAGCCGTTGGGCGTCCTGCAACAGCCCAAGGAGTTGCCGCGCGGCTGTATCGCGGCCGGCGACCGGGCGTTCTTCTGCGACTATGTGCAGGAATACCTGTCCCGGGCCGGCATCAGTAAGGAACAAGTGGCCCGCGGCGGCTACCTGATCCGCACCACGCTGGACCCGGACGTGCAGATCCCGGTGAAGGCGGCGATCGACAAGTTCGCGCCCCCGACGCTGAGTGGCATTTCGAGCGTGATGAGCGTGATCCTGCCGGGTAAGACGTCGCACAAAGTGGTCGCGATGGCCAGCAACCGCAAGTACGGCCTGGACACCGAGGCCGGCGAAACCATGCGGCCGCAGCCGTTCTCCCTTGTCGGCGACGGCGCCGGGTCGATCTTCAAGCTGTTCACCACAGCGGCCGCGCTCGACATGGGCATGGGCATCAACGCCAATCTGGAGGTCCCCGGCCGGTTCCAGGCCAAGGGCCTGGGCAGCGGGGGTGCCAAGGGCTGCCCCAAGGACACCTGGTGCGTGGTCAACGCCGGCAACTACCGCGGATCGATGAATGTGACCGATGCGCTGGCCACCTCGCCCAATACCGCGTTCGCCAAGTTGATCTCCCAGATCGGGGTGTCCCGCGCGGTGGACATGGCTATCAAACTGGGCCTGCGGTCCTACGCCAACCCCGGCACCGCCCGCGACTACAACCCGGACAGCAACGAAAGTCTGGCCGACTTCGTCAAGCGACAGAACATCGGCTCCTTCACCCTGGGCCCCATCGAGGTCAACGCGCTGGAGCTGTCCAACGTCGCGGCGACGCTGGCGTCCGGGGGCATGTGGTGCCCGCCCAGCCCGATCGACAAGCTGATCGACCGCAACGGCAATGAGGTGTCGGTCACTACCGAGACCTGCGAACAGGTGGTCCCCGAGGGGCTGGCCAACACCCTGGCCAATGCGATGAGCAAGGACGCCACCGGCAGCGGTACCGCGGCCGGCTCGGCCGGTGCGGCCGGCTGGAACCTGCCGATGTCCGGTAAGACCGGCACCACCGAAGCCCACCGTTCGTCCGGCTTCGTGGGATTCACCAACCGGTACGCGGCCGCCAATTACATCTACGACGACTCCCCGGCACCGACCGACCTGTGTTCGGCGCCGCTGCGCCATTGCGGCAGCGGTGACCTGTACGGCGGTAACGAGCCGGCGCGAACCTGGTTCACTGCGCTGCAACCGATCGCGAACAACTTCGGTGAGGTGCACCTGCCGCCGACCGATCCGCGTTACCTGGACGGTTCACCGGCCGGGCGGGTGCCCAGTGTGGCCGGCCTGGACGTCGACCAGGCCCGGCAGCGGCTCCGGGACGCCGGTTTCCAGGTCGCCGATCAGCCCACCTCGGTCAACAGCTCTGCCAAGTACGGCGAGGTCGTCGGCACCACGCCCAGCGGCCAGACCATCCCCGGCTCGATCGTGACCATCCAGATCAGCAATGGCGTCCCGCCGGCACCGCCGCCGCCGCCCGAGGGGAGTCTGCCGCCGGAAGTGGTCGGATCGCAGGTGGTCGAGATTCCCGGTCTGCCACCTATCACCATCCCGCTGCTGGCACCGCCCCCGCCGGCGGCGCCGCCACCGCCGTAGCGGCCGGTCGGGCAGTAAACTGCCTGGCATGGCTGACGTCCGTCTGACTGCCCCGCTTCCCACGCTGCTACGCGCCGGCGCCGCCGTCGTCGGCTCGGCGGCTGCCGGAATCGGCTACGCCTCACTTGTCGAACGTAACGCGTTCGTGCTGCGCGAGGTGACGATTCCGGTGCTGAGCCCAGGTTCCACACCGCTGCGGGTGCTGCACATCAGCGACCTGCACATGACCCCTAATCAGCGGCGCAAACAGGCCTGGGTGCGCGAGCTGGCCAGTTGGGATCCCGACCTGGTGGTCAACACCGGCGACAACCTCGCCCACCCCAAGGCGGTGCCCGCAGTCGTGCAGTCGCTGGGCGATCTGCTGTCCCGGCCCGGCGTGTTCGTCTTCGGCAGCAATGACTACTTCGGTCCCCGGCCGAAGAATCCGGCCAACTACCTGACCAACCCCGGCCACCGCGTCAAGGGTGAGCCACTGCCCTGGCAGGATCTGCGCGCGGCCTTCACCGAACGCGGCTGGCTCGACCTCACCCACACTCGGCGCGAGTTCGAGGCGGCCGGCCTGCATGTCGCGGCCGCAGGCGTCGACGACCCGCACATCGACCGGGACCGCTACGACACCATCGCGGGTCCGGCCAGTCCCGCGGCCAACCTCAAGCTGGGCCTGGTCCACTCACCCGAGCCACGCGTGCTCGATCGCTTCGCCGCCGACGGTTACCAGCTGGTGATGGCCGGACACACCCACGGCGGGCAACTATGCCTGCCGTTCTACGGCGCCATCGTGACCAACTGCGGCCTGGACCGGTCCCGGGCCAAGGGGCCGTCGCAGTGGGGCGCCAACATGCGCCTGCACGTCTCGGCGGGACTCGGCACTTCGCCGTTCGCGCCGGTGCGATTCTGCTGCCGGCCCGAAGCGACCCTGCTGACCCTGATCGCCACCCCGATGGGCGGCCGCGACTCGACCAGCAACCTGGGCCGACAGCCGACTGCTACGTCGGTTCGTTGACCGACCGGACCCGCATCGCGGTCCGGAGTAAATCTCGCAGCTGGACCGACAATGCGATCCGGTTGATCGAAGCCGACGCGCGGCGCAGTGCCGACACCCATCTGCTGCGCTATCCGCTTCCCTCGGCGTGGGGTGACGACTCCGGCGTCGCGCTGTATCTCAAAGACGAGACGACCCACATCACCGGCAGCCTCAAACACCGGCTGGCCCGCTCGCTGTTCCTCTACGCGCTGTGCAACGCATGGATCGACGAGGGCACCACCGTGGTCGAGGCCTCGTCGGGTTCCACCGCGGTGTCCGAAGCGTATTTCGCTGCGCTGCTGGGTTTGCCCTTCGTCGCCGTGATGCCGGCCGCCACCAGCACGGCAAAGATCGCGCTGATCGAATCCCAAGGTGGCCGTTGCCATTTCGTGGACAATTCCAGCGAGGTCTACGACGAGGCGGTACGGGTCGCCGCCGAGACCGGCGGCCATTACCTCGACCAGTTCACCAACGCCGAACGCGCTACCGACTGGCGGGGCAACAACAACATCGCCGAATCAATCTATCTGCAAATGCGTGAGGAAACCCACCCGATCCCCACCTGGATCGTGGTGGGCGCCGGCACGGGTGGCACCAGCGCGACGATCGGGCGGTACATCCGATATCGCCGGCATTCGACGCGACTGTGCGTCGTCGACCCGGAAAACTCCGCGTTCTTTCCGGCCTTCGCCGATCAGCGCTACGACGTCGTGACGGGAGCGTCGTCTCGGATCGAGGGCATCGGGCGTCCGCGGGTCGAACCGTCGTTCCTGCCGTCGGTGGTCGACCGGATGGTCGCGGTGCCCGACGCGGCCTCGATAGCCGCCGCGCGACACGTCAGCAGCGTTCTGGGGCGCCGGGTGGGCCCCTCCACGGGAACCAATCTGTGGGGAGCCTTCGGTCTGCTGGCCGAGATGGTGGCCGACGGCCGCGGCGGTTCGGTGGTCACCTTGCTCGCCGACAGCGGCGACCGGTATGCCGACACCTATTTCGACGACGACTGGGTGGCTGCTCAGGGGCTCGATCCCGGCGGCCCCGCCCAGGCTCTGGCCGTCTTCGAGCGCTCCTGCCGGTGGGGCTAGCCACGCGTTTGGCGGTGCCGCCGGACGGTGCGATAGGCTGGCCAAGCTTCAAGCGGGGTGTGGCGCAGCTTGGTAGCGCGCTTCGTTCGGGACGAAGAGGCCGTGGGTTCGAATCCCGCCACCCCGACTCGCTGAAGACGAGCAAGGCCACCGACAGTTTTCACTGTCGGTGGCCTTCGCCGCATTCGGGTGCTAGTACCAGACTTTTCGACCGCCGATGGGGCGACCGACCGCGCCCAGAATCCACAACACCACGCCGACGAGCAATAGGATGCCGCCGATTGTGTAAAGAATGCTGATGCCGGTGAAGTAACCGACCACCAGCAACACGATCCCCAGGATAATCACGTCGCGCCCCTTCTGTTGAACGCTGTCTAATTGACTGACAAGTTGTTGAATACCCCGCTGCGCGCAGTTCAATCACGGGGTAGCGCAAGAGGATCTGGACCGCTGGCGTGCGGACGGAATCGCACTCTGGTGCCGCGTCGCGGCGCCAGCATGATGGAGCGACGCACGATCCGCTCGGACGTGCTGTCCACCGCATCGAATTCGCCCTCGCGCACCAGCACCTGCAGCACAGTGATCAGCTCCCGCATGCTGAAAGCCGCACCCAGACAACGTTTTACGCCGCCCCCGAACGGTACCCAGGCATATGTCTGCGGCCGCGATCCCAGGAAGCGCTCCGGCCGGAATTCGCTCGGGCGGTCGTAGACGGCCGGATTCCGATTGATCGCAACGATGTGTACGACGATGCGGGTGCCGGCAGGGACCAGGTAACCGCCCAGTGCGAACGGCTGCGCGGCGACCCGCGCAGTCAGCGGCGCCGGCGGACGCACTCGCAGCGTCTCGTCGATCACTGCCGTCGTGAATGCTTCCTCACCGGCCCAGGCCTCTGCCCGCACCCGGCGCAGCGCGTCCGGATGATGCAGCAGCAGATCGAACACCCAGGCCAACGTCGTCGCGGTGGTTTCGTGACCGGCCAACATCAGGGTGATCAGATCGTCGCGAATTTCGCTGTCCGACAAGACCTGGCCGTCGTCGCCACGCGCGCACATCAACAGAGCCAGGATGTCGCGCTGAGTCGCGAGCGTGGGGTCGGCGCGGCGCGCCGCGATCAGGGGCATGACGACGTCGTCGATCTCCCGGTTGGCCCGGGCGCGCGAAGGCCAGATGCGCAACGTACCGAGGCCTCGCAACGCGTAGCGAACCGTCAATTGCTCTGAGACACCAAGGTTTAACAGCCGATCGAAGGGCTGTCCCAACCGCCGGACTTCGTCGGGATCGTCGACCCCGAAGATCACCCGGACGATCACGTCCAGCATCAACTTCCGTGCGGCATGCAGCATCTCGAAGGGGCGGTCCACGGGCCAGTCCCGCATCGCCGCCCGCGCGGCCTCTTCGATGATGGGCACGTATCCGCTCAGCGCGGACCCGTGCAGCGGCGGCGTGAGCAACTTGCGCCGCCGCAGGTGTTCCGGTTCTTCCTGCACGAACATCGATCCCGATCCGTAGATCGCTGCGGCGGGCCCCACTCCCGCACCGCCGAGTAACACGTCTGTCGGGGCGGTGAAGACTTCTTTCGCAAGTGCCGGATCGGACACGATGGCAACGTCACCGAGGCTGAGGATCGGCATTGTCATCAGCGGTCCATATCGACGGATCAACCGCATCATCCGCCGCTCGCCGCCGAGGAGGTACATCACGGCATACGCGGTTGCGCACGCGCCGCGTAACCCGCGCGGTGCGGGCAGACCGGGCGGCGAAGGTAGCCCCACGGTCGGTGACGCTACTGCATAGCCGATGCCATATGGCTGAGCCGGCTGAGTGTCAGGCGCAGTCCGCGCAGATCTGGCGTCCGCCGGTGGAGACGCGCAACCGGTTGCGATGCTGGACCAAATAGCAGCAGGAGCAAGTGAACTCGTCGGAGCGCTGGGGGATCACCACCACCGACAACTCCTCGCCGGACAGGTCGGCGCCCGGCAACTCGAAGAAGGACGCATCGTTGAGGTCGTCGTCGACGACCGCCGTCGCGAGCTTGGGCATGGACCCCAGTTCGCTGAGCGCATTCTTGTCGGCGGCGTCGGCCTCGGTCACCCGGCGGGCGTCATAATCGCTAACTGTCGGCATAGCTCTTCCCTCCTGAGTGACCGGGCTAGGCACCTAGTGGTCGCCCGTTGGCTCAGGCAGTACCCCGTTCGAATGCTGCTCACACCCACCGGAGAACAAGAAATTGCACATCCGCAAAATTTGCGTGACGCGGACTCAGAGCGCGGGCCAACCACCCGCATAGGACGCCACCGCAGGGACGGTTGTGGTGCGCGCGTAGGCTTTCCGCCGCTGCGTGCGGGAGGCCCAGGCCATCCCGAACCACGGCGACATGATGGCTGCCACCAGGGCGACGCCCGCCATCAGTTCGTGGCCGGTCGCCAGCGCCACCAGACCAGCCAACAGTCCCAGCACCCAGACCGCGGCGGCCGCCACACCCGGCACGCTGATCACCCGACCACCGGTCGTGGTGTCTAGGCGCCCGAGCGGGTCAGACCCGAGATGAACCATGCTGCACTCCCAAGGCCGAAGCGAAAACCAGTATTCAGCTACTATAGCCTATGGATACTGTTGCTTGGCGCACTGAGTGGCGGGTGGCACGCCAGCCGCACGCAGGGACGGGATGCGAATCCCGCTGCCCTACGTGCGGACTGACGTGCTGACGAAACTCAGGGGCGCGTTGCCGGGCCCGTGACGTGCGTCGCAGTGGTGTTGGCGTTCGGCCGGCGGTCACGACGGAGCAGACCGGCCAAGCCGCCCAGCCCGAGCAGTCCGAGCAGTCCCCACTTGCCCGAGTTGTCCTCCTGACGCTGGTTGGTGTCGTTGTCCGCCAATGTGATCGTCGTCGCCGACGGCGCGGGAGCGATCTCGGTGGCGGCGGAAGCGACCCCGGCACCGCCGAACAGCAGGGCGCCGGTGACAGACGTGACAGCAAGGATCTTGTGCATGGTGATACTCCTGAAATGGATGAATAGTGACGCCTGAGACCGAACCGGCTGTTTGAGTTCGACTGGCAACGCGACCTGCGGTGGTATCCGCAACGCTGGCAGGAGATCTACCCGCCCGCGCGTCAGGTAAACCGGATCGCCGAGAAGATTTCAACAGGTGTGCAATGCAGATCCGCGGGTAGCCTGCGACGGTGAGCGACACCGCAGTGCTTGTCATCGACATGTTCAGTGACTACGACCATCCGGATGCCGAGCAGTTGGCCGAAAACGTCGCTGCCGTCATCGATCCCCTGACCGGGCTCATCAACGAGGCGAACGACCGCGACGACGTCGACCTGATCTACGTCAACGACAATCAGGGCGACTTCACCGCAGACCACGACGCCATCATCAGCAAGGCGCTGGCGGGCAAGCGACCGGATCTGGTCAAGCCGTTGGTTCCGGCATCCGGCAGCAATTTTCTGGTCAAGGTGCGGCACAGCGTCTTCTACGCCACATCGGTGGACTATCTGCTGCACCGGTTGGAATCCAAGCGCATCGTGCTGACCGGCCAGGTGACCGAACAGTGCATCCTCTACAGCGCATTGGACGGCTATGTCCGCCACTACGACGTCGTCGTGCCGCCCGATGCGGTGGCTCACATCGACGAGGGACTCGGGTCCGCCGCACTGAAGATGATGGAACGCAATATGAGTGCCGAATTGCTGGCCGTTGCCGACTGCCTGGGCTGACGTGCCCAGCTTGCAAAACCGAAGGGACAGTTCATGACCGAACACAAGCCGCAGAACGCCGAGTCCGACGCGGACTCCGACGACAGAGTCGCCGAGTCACGCGCTGGGCGCGAAGAGGACGGCGACTACGTAGGGCGCACCGGGGCCGACGACGACTTCGACGCCGGGGAAACCGGCGCGGAGGCGCGCAGCAACGACGGCTGAGCTACCGCTGTAGATCGACCATTAGCGGCCGGTGGTCGGAGATGGTCATCAGATCCGCTGTCCCGGCAGCACCGACAAGTTTTCGATCGTCGGTGAGGATGTGGTCGAGCTGGCGGACGGGGTCGGTCGCGGGGAACGTCAGCGCAGTTGCCAACGGCCGCATGCCCGTCCAGCGGTGCACGGCTGCCGGCGTCGCATTGAGGTCGCCCAGCAGCAGGCGCGGCCCGGGCGAACCTCGCAGCGCGCGAGCCAGCCGCCGCAACTGGTACCTGTTCCAGCCCGGCACGAAGGACAGGTGGGTATTGGCCACCGTCATCGGTCCCAGTGGCGTCTGCAACCGCGCGATGACCGCCGCCCGTGGTTCCTCGTCGACAACCACCACTTTTCGGGCTCCCGGGAGGTAGACGGGTAGGCGCATCGGAATTCGGGGTAGCCGCACCACCTGCCAACTCGACGCCGGGAACCGGGAGAGCAGCGCGATCCCGTAAGCGGCGGTGCCGGGTTGTTCCTGTCCGGTGGCCGCCATCCACGTTGCCCCGGGCGTGCCGGAGATGGCGGCGACAAAGCGGTGCTCGACCGCGGCCATCGCTTCGGCCGCTGCCGCTGTCAGATCGGCCCGGCCGGACCTGGGCTGGTCGACGTCGACTTCCTGTAACGCAAGCACGTCAGGATCGAGTCGCCGCACGCAGTCCTGCAGCCGCTGCAGGTCGACCCCATCGCCCACGGTGCGACCGTGCAGGATGTTGAATGTCGCCACCCGCACGGCTATTCCCCTGCTCCGGGTACTTCTTCTCGTGCCGCCACCGACCGTCCGTCGCCGGTGTCGAATACCTCGATGACGACGTCGGCGTCGCGGTAACCGCCCAGTGATTTGAGCCCCGGGGTGGCGTGCAGGATGTCGTGTGCCTGGTCGCCGGTGAGCGGGTAGTCAGCCACGGGATGCCGCCAGTGGGCGGCGAGCACGGTTGCGCCAGGTCGCAAGCGAGGGCATTCCCGGCGCAGCACGGCAGCCAGCGTGTCGGCGGTGAGGTAGTAGGCGACTTCGCTGAGCACCAGCAGGTCGAAGGGCCCATTGGGCCACGGCTCGTCCAGCGACCCGCGGGACAGTATCACCCGGTCCCGGCAGCCCTGGTCGACAAGCCGTGCGTCGGCGGCGCGGATTGCCGCCTCGGCCACGTCCATCGCGGTGACGTGGGCGCAGCGCGACGCGAGCAACGTGGTCAACGTTCCGATCGAACAGCCCGGCTCAAACGCGTGTCTGTACCGGCGAATTGGCAGCAATGCCAGGGTGATCGCGTATTTGCGTTGTTCGTACCACCGTGACGACAACTGCCAAGGATCGTCGGCGCTCGCATACATGCGGTCGAAGTACGCGTCGGGCAGTCGCGCGGTCATCGAAAGACCAACTCCCCCACCGCCATCAGCCGATCCAGCACCACGGGAGGCAGCACCGCGTCGGGGCCGTGCGGTTCGAACTGACTGCGAAAGCAGTGCGCGGCTCGTTGTTTGCGCTGCATTGCCCGACGGTCCGACGGCAGCGTGTGGGCGCTGTCCCAGGGCACGTCGGGATCACCCGGAGTGGCCCAGTGCCACATCCACACCGGATACTCCAACAGCTGTACCCCGTTGCGCGCGCACGCGGTGACGGCCGCGCGACCCACCGCCTCGTGATCGGGATGCCCGTCGCCCCGCCAAGTCGCCGCACACCAGGTACCGGGCGCGGACCCAGTGAGGATGTCGGTGAGCAGATCGGCGATTCGCTCCTCACACTCGCCCAATCTGCCGTCGGGCAACCCCAGCGATATCGGTGCGGCAACGCCTAATACCATTGCTGCACTGCGTAATTCGCTTCGACGCAGGCTTTCGAGACGGGTCCGCTTTTCAGCAGGCGCGTGCGGCTGCGCGGCACCGCCGTCGCTGACCGAGACCACTTCGACCGCCACCCGCGACGCGACGAGCTGTGCGATGGTGGCGCCCATCCCCAGCGTCTCGTCGTCCGGATGAGCTCCGACGACGACCAGTCGCGTGCACGGACTCAGATCCAGGGGTGGCGGCCGGTCGGCGGCCAGCCACTGCTGTGCGGACGTCCCACCGCTGGCCAGCGGAGTCGCAGCGAACCGGTGTCCGTTGCTCACGGTCCTCAACGGCCGGGCCGCCCGACCAATCGCCCGATCTCCGCCAGGTCACGCTCGGCATGGCTCTGCCGGATGTAGATGCTCAGGTCGGCGACCCGCTGCGCATGCCGCCCGTCCTGGCACAGCGGACCGGGTCCCAGTGCGCGTCCGGTGCGGGTGATCGCCTCGTCGGCCGCGTGTTCCACGACGGCGCGGACCCGCCGGGCCAGTAATTGCGCTGTGCCCGAACGGTCGAACGGATCCGCGTCGATCTGGGCTGCCGTGCCCGCCAGCATCGCGTCCCCGGCCGCCAGCGCGGCGTCGACCGCCCCCAGGTGCGCCAGCGCATACGCGTCGGCCGACTCGCTGCCGGCGCAGCGGTACAGCGGGTCGGCGACCCGGCGGGCACCCCCCAACCAGCACGCGGCAACCCCGATCGCCCCGTGCCAGAAGCCGGGCCGGGTCAGATACTGACCCGGCCTGCCGACCAGGATCGCGTGCACGTTGTTGAACTGCACCGACCGGGTGTCGCTGCCGGCCATTCCGGGGTTCCACCAGGTGCTGGGCAACGGTTTGACCCCGGTATCGGTCAGGGTCACCGCGAACAACCCGCGGCCGCCTTCCGGCAACCGGGCGGTGACCAGCGCATTGGTGCAGAAACCAGCCCCCGAGCACCACACCTTGGTGCCATTGAGCAGATATTCGTCACCGGCGATGCCGGTCGCGGCCAGCACGGCGTCGGAAGCCTCCGCCGCCCACACGCCCCACAATTGGCGCGGCTCAGGTGGTTTGCCGCCCAGCTCGTCCAGGATTGCGACCGCGTCGACGTGCGCCTCCGCGATGCGGGCGGCCGGGATGTCCTCCTCGGCCAGCTTGGCCAGGCGCTGCCAGCGTTCGGCCGTGTGTCCCGAGGCGGGCAACGGCATCTCGAGCAGTCCGGATTCCAGCCAGTGCTGGACCAGTCCCGCGGTCATGAGCGGTCCCCTGCCATCGACTTCTTCCCGGCACCGGCCAAGGTGCGCAAGTGGTGTGCGAAACCGCGCGGTGCGCGGCCCTTGGTGCGCGCTGACGTGATCACCGACTGCGCAGCGTCGCGGCGTATCCGGTATCCGGCGGCCTCAAAACGCCCGACGAGTTCGACGTCCTCACCGGACGACAGCGCGCGAAACCCACCGACGTCCCAGTACGCCCGGGAATCGAATCCCATATTCGCGCCGTGCACGTGATCGTGCTCACCGTTGATGCGCTGGTTGTAGGCCCGCAGATACCGGCGCGCGACTTCGACGCCGTGCCGGCGCCAGTCAGCCACCCGCACCAGGCCGAGATACATATCGGCGCCGCAATCGAGTTGGCGCACCAGCCAATTCGGTTCCACGGTGCTGTCGGCGTCGGTGGTCGCGTACCAGCAGTCGGCGTCGGATCCGAACTGGGTACGGACGAAGTCGAATCCCGCTGCCCGCGCAGCACCGACATTGCGCGCCTCCACCCGAACGAAATGCACGTCGGCGCCGTACCGCCCGGCCAGCTCGGCACTGTCGTCCTCACTGGCGTCCAACACGACGACCACGGTAACCGGTATGGGGGCACACAATGCCGCGGTCAGGACCGCGCGCAAGCAGGCCGGCAGACTCGCGCTCTCGTTGTGGGCGGGAATCACGACCGCAGCGTGGTGGTATGGACGCGGCGCTGCGGTTGACATAGCGAGATGAATTTCCGGTTTGCCCACTGCTTAAACGGCGCTGGTCAGGTTGCCAACGACGGTGCACCGGGTATGTGGTTACCGCGATGACCACTCAATTGCGCGAGGCACTCCGAGTCGCCGCGTCCGCGCTCAAGGAACACGGCCCGCCCTTCGCCTTGGCGGGCGGCTATGCGCTGTGGGCCTACGGTGCGCCCGAACCTACCCACGACGTCGACTTCGTAGTCGCCGAGTGCGATGTGTCCGCTGCTGTCTCGGCGCTGGAGAAGACAGGCCTGACCATCGAGCGGCCACCGGAGGACTGGCTGTTCAAGGCACACAACGGTGACGCGGTGGTCGATGTGCTGCACCGGGTCAACGGCGCACGGGTGGAGCCTGCTGACCTGGATCCGGCCGAAGACCGTGTGGTGCTGGGACTTTCGTTGCCCGTGCTGCCACCGACGGTGGTGTTCATCCAGCGGTTACGCGCTCTGACCGAGCATTACTGTGACTTCGGCCATCTCATTCCGGCGGCGCGAGCAGTGCGGGAGAAGATCGACTGGGCCCTGGTCGAGGCCGAGACGGCCGACAACGACTTCGCAGTCGCGTTCCTCGTGCTGGTCGATCGACTCGGTGTGCGCGCGTGAAATGTGCGCTGCTGGGTATGTCCTAACCCATGGACTCACACCCTGACCGGGACGAAGACCTGGCGAACGTGGTCGACGACCTCGAGGAAAACGTGACGGGCGAGACCGCGGAAGAAAGGCGCGCGGCTGAACCGGAGCCGCCGGACAGCGCTAAGCAGGAACCGCCGGATTGATCTCCGGTCAGTGGTTGCGCAGCTTCGCGACCAGCTTGTCCTTGGTCAGACCTGAATATCCGGATATGCCAAGTTCTTTGGCCCGCTTCTTCAACTCCGGCACCGTCCAGTCGTCGTAGGATCCCGACTTGCCGCCCTTGCGGCTGACTTTGGACTTGCCTTGACCGGCAGCCGCATTGGAGATCCGTGCCGCCTTCTCTTTCGAATCACCCTGTTTACGCAAGTCTTTGTAGAGTTTCTCGTTCTTGATCGACGAGTTCGGCATACTTATCACCCTCCTGCCCGGTGCTCGGAAAACCGCAGCTAGGTTGCCCCGTTACGGCGCAATCTAACCGCGCCGGTGATTCACCGAGATTCACCGACGGCCGCTGGTTTGGCCGGGTCGCCACCGGGAACACGGGACTCGACTGGCCGAAATGGACTGGCACCACATACGAAAGGAATGAATCGATGGGCGACAGCGGACCCGAAGAAGGCGCCAAAGGCGTTGCCGAAGGCATCAAGGGCAAGGCCAAAGAGGTCATCGGAAACGTGACCGGCAAAGAGGACCTGGCCAACGAGGGTGAGGCGCAGCAGGACAAGGCCGACGCCCAGCGGGACGCGGCGAAGAAGGAAGCCGAAGCCGAATCCGCGCGGGGCGGAGCTGAGGCAGCCGAGGAGCGCCAGAAGTCCAACCAGTAGTTCCTGGTCAGGTGCGCCGGCGGTAGGTACAGCCCGCCGCCGGCGCTCCTGCATGCCCCGATCAGCCTGCGCATCTATCCGAAAAGCGAACCGCTGGGCCGTCGCCGTTTGTCCAAACCATCGAAAGGGGTATCTCCGACTTCTCGTAGTACAGACGAAGGAGTCTCGAGAAATGAACTGTCAGTGAGAGTTGCCGTCGTCAGCGGGGATGACGCGTTTTCTGATTACGAACAATATGGGGTCGCCGACGAGGCATCGTTCTGCGCCGCGCTCGCGGAACAGGGAGTGACCGTCCAGGCACATCGCCGCCGTCGAGACGAATTGATCGCGACACCCGTCAAACCAACTTATCGCCAAGCCTCTGCTGAGGTCGGCCCGTACGATTCGGTGCCGCCGGTGGAGGTTTTGCCGTGGATCGGTCAGTGGTCTGCGATGCTGACCCGGCAGTGGGCGGCGGACCCGCCCGACATCGTGCACGCCTTCGGGTGGCTGGGCGGGTTGGCGGCACAACTGGCCGCCCGACCGGACCGGTTGCCCGTCGTGCAGAGTTTCTACGGTCTCGCGGCGCCGGACGGCACCGCGGCCGACGCGGAACGCGCCCGGATCGAACCGCTGCTGGTCCGCAATGCCGCGTGGGTGACCGGTGGCAGCACTGCCGAGGTAACTACCTTGACCCGGTTACGCCGCCGCCGCGCGCAGCTTTCGGTCCTGTCCACCGGAATCGACGTCGATCTTCACACGCCGCCCGGACCGAGGGTGGTCGACGACGGCTCGTTTCGCATTCTGCAGCTGGCACCGAACAGCATGCCCTGCAACGGATTCGACAAGTCCGTTCGCGCTCTGGTCAAACTTCCCGCCGCGGAGTTGGTGATTGCGCAGACGAACCCCCTGGACGCAACAGACAGACCGACGGCAGCGCTGCGGGAACTCGCCGCCAGACTCGGTGTCCGCGACCGGGTGCACTTCGTCGGACACGTTGTCCCCGAAGATGTTCCGGCTCTCATGCGGTCCGCCCACGTGGTTGCGTGCACACCCCGACGGGCGCCGCAGGCGACGACGGCGTTGCAAGCCATGGCCAGCGGAGTGGTAGTAGTCGGTGCCGCCGTGGACGCTCTGAACGATGTGGTGATCAACGGGGTCACCGGACTACTGGTGTCCCCCGATGATTCTCGCGAATTAGCGTCAGCCCTGCGCGCTCTTGAGCACCAGAGCTTTCAGCGGGACAGCATGGGTTCGGCCGGCCGCTCCCGGGCGGTGTCGCGGTTCAGCTGGAATCGGGTCGCGATGGATGCACTCAGCATCTATCACCAGACCCTGTCGCGACACCTGGGGGTGCCACTAGACCCGGCAGGCCGCGTCAAGTTCCACACCGTGGCATAGGAACAGATGCCTGTGCTACCCGCAAGAAACGGGAATTACTACTCCAGCAACGCAATTCGATACCGGCAATTCCGTACCACCACGTCCGAGACCGCGACCCAGTTCTTCGCCGAGGCGTACCAGCCGGGATGGCGGATCAGCAGTCTGGCGCGCGGCACCTCGATCACCCATCGGCGTTTCGAAGCCGATTGCGTCACGGTGGACGAGTTGCTGGTGGAAGGTCGGGTGGGGTGTGAGATCCGACCCACCGACTCTGTCGTGGCCATTCAGCCGCGCGCGGGTTCGCTGACCGTGGCAGGCGACCCGGGCGCTCGGCTGGAAACAGCAGTGCTCGCCGCCGACGGTCTGCCCTGCGTGCTGCAGGCCAACACCGCACGCTTTCACGTCGTCAGCATGAATCTGCAGCTGTTGAGTCACGTTGCGGCCGAGCGAGGTGGGCCGCTGGCGCAGCGATTCCAGTTCCTGGACTGCCGTCCGCGCACCGACGCTGTTGCCCATTCCTGGAGTCAGGCACTCGATTACGTCATCGCCAGCTTCGGACGCGCGGAGACGACCAGTCAGCCGTTGATCGTTGCGGCGGCAGCGCGCCTGCTCGGTGCTGCGCTGCTCGAGTGCTTCCCATCCAATCTGCACGCCGACCGCGAACTGCTGAGCAACCCGACCCTGCCGCCCAGCCTGAAGGTCGCGGTCTCGTTCGTTCACCGCCACTGCGGAGATGGTATCGGCGTCAACGACATTGCCGACGCGCTGCGCATGACGCCGCGGGCGGTGCAGTACCTGTTCCGGCAACACCTGGGCACGACGCCGACCGAGTATCTGCGGCGCACCCGGTTGCAGCGTGCCCATCAAGACCTCAGCGCCGGCGACCGGTCCACCACCACCGTCGCCGAGATCGCGCAACGCTGGGGCTTCAGCCACACCGGCCGATTCGCCTCGATCTATCGTGCCAGCTACGGGCAGAGCCCACACACCACCCTGCAGCAGTGATCAGTGCCCGTCGCGCGGAGTTCGCAAGAGCCGGTCGACCCGATAGGCAGCGTCGTCTTCGTCGTCCTGCGTGGTGATCTCAGCGACCACCCGCTCGGCGATATTGCGCAGTTTGACGTTGGATTCCTGGGACAGTCTGACTAGTATGTCGAAGGCCGAATCGGAGTTGACGCCGTAGCGCAGCATCAGGATTCCCATGGCCTGGTTGATGACGGCGCGGCGGGAATCGACGGCCAGCAGCGCCTCGCTGAGATGCTTTTGCAGGTCGGCGTCGAACTGGTCGGTGATGTCGATGTAAAAGCCGCCGATTCCGAGCAATCGGCCGTCGGGCCCGGAGAATCGGTCTCCCACCACTACGACAACGTGGGTCTCGCCCCGGGTGTCGATGATCCGGTGTCTGCTGCTGAACGCGGCACCGTGCCGGCGCACCTGCTCGATGAGCTCCGGCACGGTGGGTTTGTCGTCGGGATGTTTGTGCTTGAGCAGCAATTGGGTGTTCGGCGTGACGGTACCGGGTTCGTAACCATGCATCCGGGCGACCTCTTCGGACCACTCCCAACGGTCCTCACGGGTCAGGTAGCGGAATCTACCCACCGCGGGCCACCGGCGGCCCTTCTTTCGCCGCGAATCTGCGCACACCCGCCTCATATTATTCGGCCCCGGTACGCACGGACCCCTTTTGCACGACTCAGGCCGTTTTGGCCAGCCTCGCAGTCCCAGATGCATTGTCACTTCGGGCGACTCGCCGGATCAGCTTGTGGGTGGCCTCTTCCAGAATGAGTTGACCGGCGCCAGCACGACGGGCCCGTGCGGCCCGCTGCACCGCCTTCTCGATGGTCGCTCCCTGCCGGTAACCGCGGACCACCCGCGGATCGACGTAGGAGCCGCGCGCGACCGCCGGGGTGTTGCCCAACTCCGCAGCGACCTCCCGCATGACGGCGGCTTCGATCTTCTTGGCCTGCCGTTCCGATACCGCGGGGTCGGCGTCGGCGAACGCCGCGGCGGCCAGCACCGTGCCGTGCCAGGTGCGCAGGTCCTTCACGCTGTACTCGCTGCCGACCAGCTCCTTGAACCGCGTGTTGATGTCGTCAGCCTTCACCTCGACCCAGTTGGAACCGTTGCGGCACACCAGGAATCGACCGCTGCAGTCGGTCCTGCGTAGCAGCGCGCGTACCGCCCGGACCACTTCGGCGTTCTTGACCTCGTACTGACGTTGCACACCGCTCTTGGCGGGGTAGTCGAACGCCACCGCGTCCTTACTTACCGTCACGTGCTCACACAACAGCGTCGCCAGCCCGTAGGACTCGTTCTCCTCGGCGTACTGCTCACCGCCGGCCCGGAAGTAGCCGAGGTCCAGCAGGTGCAGACCCAACGCCAGCACCCGTTCCCGATTCAGTCCGCGACTGTCCAGGTCGCGTGCGATCTGCTCGCGCCAGGCCGGCAATTTGGTGGACAGCTCCAACACCCGGTCGAACTTCTCCTCGGCGCGTTCCTGTTGCCAGAGCTCGTGATACAGGTATTGCCGGCGGCCGGCTGCGTCGGTCCCGACAGCCTGGATGTGACCGTTGGGATACGGCGAGATCCATACCTTCTTCCAGGCCGGCGGGATGACCAGGTCCTTGATCCGCTGCACCGTCTTGTCATCCGTCAGCAGGTCACCGTCCGGGCCGTAGAAGGCGAAGCCCTTACCGCGGCGCTTGCGGGTGATTCCCGGCTTGCTCAACACACTGCGGCGCAGCCGCATGGTGGGTCCTCCGCATGTCCCCGACTCGCGGTCGGCTGCAGCCTGAATTACCCGCGCGGCCAGCACTTACACCTTGCGCAGCACCAGCGGCACCAGCAGCCAGGCGACGCCCAGCAACGCCAGTGCACAGCTCCCCGCGGTGATGCCGGCAATGTTGCCGGCGACCGCACTGAAGATGATCACCGTCATCCCCGTCAGCGCCAGCCCCAACAGGCACAGCCCCCAGAACGCACAGCGGTGCGCCGCGGAAACCAGGACAGCGGTCCGGTGCCGCCGGAACAGCAGGCGGTGCAGGCCGACCGGTGTGATCAGCATGATCGTCGCACCCACTGAGCACCCGACGGTCACCAGGTACACCACCCGCATGTCGTGGTTCAGCACGTCGAACCGGGTTTGGAACGGCAGCGTCAACAGGAACCCGGTGAGCAGTTGCACACCGGTCTGCACCACTCGCAGCTCTTGCAGCAGGCTGTTCCAGTTGCGGTCGAGCCGCTCGACTTCGGTTTCCCCACGTTCGCGGCGATCCCAGTTCTGGTCCCGTTCCGGATGATCGACATCCATGGCGTGATCATGCCGAACGACCCGCCACCGGGTGGTGGCGGGTCGTTCGGTTCAGTGCGGTTGAATCAGCCGGCCATGAACTCGTGGTAGGCCGACTCCAGGTTCGACGGCAACGCCGTCACATTGCACTGCCGTTCGGTGTCGCCGATCGGCGCCAGAATCCCACGCAGGTCGTGGTACTCGTTGGGATGCGCGGTGAAGTAACCGCGAATGTTGGCGGCCGCCTCACCCCGCGGCTGACCGTAGGCGTCCATTACCACCCGGTTGGCGCCCGGGTGACCGGCGAGGTACTGCTGCGCTGCGCCGGTGACGGACGAGACGGTGGCGTTGACGCCTTCCGGGCTGCAGTCGGGTGCCGCCGCGGCCGATGGCGCGCCGACGATTCCGATAACGACTCCCCCGAGCAGACAACCGGCGCTGACACCGGCCACTCGTCGTGGCGCGACGATACTGCTGAATTTCATAATGATGTGTTCCTCCGCATTAGCGAACTGATCGCCAGGGCTCCCGAGTCCCTGAAATCCAAAGTAGCGGAAGCAAAATCGCGATCGTTTGTTGTTCGCGGCTGCCGAACAAACCAAACCATCCGGGCTCGGGGAAATATGTGACACGAGCAACTCGTGTTGCCCTATTAGCTAAACGAACGAGTAAACGTGCACGCAAACGCTGAGAATTCTCAGAAACTCGGCGGGTTTCTTAACGAATCGTGACCTGAATTCGTGACGCAACCGTTATCTCGATCCGCCCGGGTCAGCGGTTGAGCTTGCCGTCCCGCGCGCCGGTCAGGGCGTCGTCGAGAGACGGGTACAGCGGGAATGTCTTGTCCAGACCGGTCAGATGAATCGGTCGCCGGGTCGCCGGACCCCGGGCCACCACGCCGAACTCCGCAACGTCACCGAGTTTCTCGTAGGTGGCCGCCAGGATTTTCAAGCCCACCGAGCCCAGGAATTCCACCGCGGACAGGTCGATGATCAACGCGGCCGGTCGGTCGACCAACACGCCGTCGATTGCTTCGTCGAGGGCGGGCGCCGTAACCAGGTCGATTTCGCCGCCGATGCTGAGCACGACTACTCCGTCGTGGTCAGAGACCGTGGCGGTGATCGAATCAGGAGCTGACAATGGCGATCCTTCGTCCGGGTGTGGTGCAAGCCTAACCTGCTGCGGTAATGGCGAGAAGAAGAAGACCTCAACATCCTCAACCCTGCACCTCAAGCTAGTCTCCCCATAGCACCCGCGCCCGGCAGGCCTTGGAGGCAACGATGTCTGATTCGACGATGTCTGATTCGACGACGGATTTCACCAGCAATGCCGCCGCCGGCGTCTCCAGCGAAGGCTTGCTGCCGCAGCTGGTCCAGCACCTGAGACGGAACCGGACCGCGCTGCGCGAAGAGTGGGCCCGCAGAATCACCGAAGCCGAACTGCTCACCGCGATGACGCCGGAGGAGATCTTCTCCGAAGCGACCGCCGTCTACGACAACTACGTCGAGGTGCTGGAGACCGGCAGCGTCGAGGCGCTGCAGGACTACGCGCGCGACCTGTCTGAGCGGATCATTCCGCGGGGCGTGGAAACCGACGAAGTCCTCGGCATCGTGCTGCTGTTGCGCGACGTGCTGGCGCGCTCGCTGTTCGAGAAGTATCAGGCCGAGTTCGACATGCTGAACCAGGTGCTGGACGCCTATGAGCCCGCCGCCAACCGGATCGCCAACACCGTGGGCGTCAGCTTCGTCCAGGAGCGCGAACGCATCATCCGCCAGCAGCAGGAGGCCATCCGCGAACTGTCCACGCCGGTGCTGCAGGTGCGCGAACAGCTGCTGATTCTGCCGATCATCGGCGTGTTGGACAGTCAACGCGCCCGGCAGGTCACCGAGCAGTTGCTGCGGGCGATTCGCGCCAACCGGGCCAAGGTGGTCGTCATCGACATCACCGGTGTGCCCACCATCGACTCCACGGTGGCCAACCATCTGGTGCAGACGGTCGACGCGTCCGGGCTGATGGGTGCCAGCGTGATCATCACCGGGCTGTCCTCGGAGATCGCCCTGACGCTGGTGACGATCGGCCTGGACCTGTCCAAGATGAATGCCGTCGGCGACCTGCAGGGTGGGATCGAGGAAGCCGAGCGGCTACTCGGCTACGAAGTCACCCGCACCGGCGAGTAGCCAAGCTCCGCATGCCAGTTCCGATTCTGAAACAGGGCGCGATTCTGATCGCGACGGTGCAGGCCGCGTTGACCGACTCGGACACCGAGCGCCTGCGCGAAGATCTGATGGAGCGGGTCAGCCGGTTTCGCGCGCAGGGCATCGTTGTCGACGTCACCGCCATCGACGTGATGGATTCGTTCGCCGCCCGCTCGCTGCGGACGATCGCGCACATGACCCGGCTGCGTGGGGCGACCACCGTGATCGTGGGTCTGCAGCCCGAGGTCGCCTTCGCCATGGTGCAACTCGGCCTGGCCTTCGACGACATGAGCACCGCGCTGGACCTGGAAGAAGGCATCGCGGTGCTGCACAAGAAACTGGGACTGAATAAGTCGACGATCGGGCGCGACGGTGGCGGGTGAGATTGTGGTCGCCATCAACACCTCGGACGACATCGTCGCCGCCCGCAAAGCCGGGCATCAGCTTGCCCTCGACCTCGGCTTCTCGTTGACCGACGTCACGATGATCTCCACCGCGATCTCCGAGATCGCGCGCAATATCACCAGCTACGCCGGCCGCGGCGAGGTGCGGGTCGCGGTCGCCGACCGGGAGGGCCGCAGGGCGCTGGTGGTGCGCGCCGAGGACGACGGACCCGGCATCGCCGACATCGACCGCGCCATGGAGGACGGTTACACCACCGGGCGCGGGCTGGGTATGGGCCTGCCCGGTGCGCGGCGGCTGATGGATCGGTTGATCGTGGAGTCCGCGCTCGGTCGGGGCACGGTCATCGAGATGTGGAAATGGGTCCCGGCCCGTGCCTGAGCAGGTCCGGTCCGCGGGCCGGTTCGGTCCGATCGAGTGGGCGACGGCGAGTCGGGCACGGCCGGGCGAGCACGTCTGCGGCGATCAGTCGATCGCCGTCGATATCGACAACGACCACGCACTCTTCGGTGTGCTGGACGGCCTCGGTCATGGCCCGGAGGCCGCCAGCGCCGCGCTCACCGCGATCGAGGCACTCGACGGGGCTCGTAGCGAACGCCTCGAGGTGCTCATCCAGCTGTGCCACCGGGTGCTGGAGGGCACCAGGGGTGCCGCGATAACCCTGGCGACGATCGATTTCCAGGCGTCGAAACTCACCTGGACCGGCATCGGCAACGTCAGCGCCCACTTGGTCGCCAAAAGCATCAGCGGCGCCCAGATCCGGTCCAGCGCCCGACTGGCCGGCGGCATCGTCGGCTACCGGATACCGGAAACCCGTCCCGCACAAACGGTTCCGATCCGCACCGGGGATCTCCTGGTCGTCAGCAGTGACGGGATCACCGAAGATCACCTCGACCACATCGACTTCGCCGCGTCGGCCAAAGACATCGCCGAGCAGATACTCACCAAGCACGCCAAGGAAAGTGACGACGCGATGGTTCTTGCCGCGCGGCACCGGGGCATTCCGACATGAGCAGTTCGGACGACTTCCACACCCAGTACCGGTCCGCGCTGAGCAGTTACCTGGATGCCCGCGACGAGGACGTCCTGGCACGGGGTTACGAACTCGGACGCCGGGCGCTGCAGGAACGAATCAGCATGCTCGACATCATCGAGCACACCTTCCAAATGCTCAACGACCTGTCCAGGACCGCTGCCGCCGAGCGCGCCCCCGCCCTGGAATTCCTGCTGCAGACACTGGCGCCGCTGGACGTCGCAACCCGCGGATTCCTGGACGGCACAAAGAAATTCGCGGCCGAGCGGGCCCGGGCAGAGGATCTGGCGGATCGTGACAAATTCCGCACCGCGCTGGTGAACTCACTACAGGAGGGGTTCTTCGTCGCCGACCAGGATGGTGCGGTGATCGAAGTGAACAACGCGTTCGCCGATATCCTCGGCTACGGCGCCGAAGGCCTGCCCTACCCGTGGCCGCAGCCCTGGCTGGTCGATCAGGAGGGCGTCTACCGGCACCAGCGGCGGCTACGCAGCGAAGGCAGCGCCCAGTACGAGATTCCGGTCCGCCACCCGAGCGGCCATCTCTTGTGGGTGGCAGTGAGCATCAACGCAGTCCGCAGCCCCGACGACGAGGGCGACGTCTACGTCGGCACGGTGCGTGACGTCACCGCCCAGCGCGCATTCGCCGCGCGCGAGGGTGCGGTGCTGCGACTGGCCACCTCGGTGGCCGTGGCCAAGAGTGTGGCCGAGGTGCTGCAGGTGACCCTCGAAGAGTGCCGCACCGCCGTCGACGTGCAGCGCGTGGTGGCGGTGTTGTGGCCCAGCGGCGATGGCGAGCCGACCGTCGAGGTCGCCGGCGAACCCGCTGAATCGAGCTGGCGCACAATGGATCCGGTTCTGCGGCAGACTTTCCTGGATGCCCGTCACCAGTTGCCGCTGACGGCCAAGACGGTCGAGTGGCCGGACGCGCCGGGCAAGGCCCGCGGGTTGGTCGTCATGCTGTCCGGCACCGGGGATGTCGCGCTGTGGTTGGAGCTTCGTACGCCGCGCTGGGTCAGCGGGGAGGATCGGTTGCTGGTGACCGTTCTGATCGGCCATCTCAGTCTGGCCATTCAGCATGTCCGCCAGTTCGAGAATGCGCGGGTGACGTCGCTGACGCTGCAGCGGGCCATGCTGCCGCCGATGCAGCCGCCGCCGGGCTTCGCGGTGCGGTATGAACCGGCGGTCGAACCGCTGGAAATCAGCGGCGACTGGTACGACGTGATCGCGATCGACGACCGGCGCATCGGGATCGTCGTCGGTGACTGCGTGGGCCGCGGGTTGCCGGCGGCCGCGATCATGGGTCAGCTGCGCAGCTCGTCGCGGGCCTTGTTGCTCACCGGGGCCAAGCCGGCCGTGCTGCTCGAGCAGCTCGACGCGGCGGCGTCGCTGATTCCGGACGCCTACTGCACGACGGTGTTCCTGGCGATCTTAGACACCGAGTCCGGGGTGCTGGAGTACAGCAATGCCGGCCACATGCCCGCCGTGCTGGTCAAGCCCCGACCGGGGGCGGATTCGGAGACGACGCTGCTGACCAATGCCGGTTCGGTGCCACTTGCCGTGCGCCGCAACACAAGTCGTCCGCAGGCCGCCGAGGTGCTGCCGCCGGGATCGACGCTGATGTTGTTCACCGACGGCTTGGTGGAGCGCCGGCACGAGTCGATCGACGATGGCCTGGCCCGGGTCGCCGAAGTGCTGACCGACGCGGCTCAGTTGCCGGTCGACGCGGTGGCCGAAACGGTGCTGGACAAGCTGGCGCCGCAGGCCGGCTACGACGATGACGTCGCGATGGTGGTCTACCGGCACCAACTGGCGCCGCTGCGCATCGAAACCGATGCCACCGCAGCTCAGCTGGCGCCGGTGCGACGGTGGCTGCGTTCGTGGTTGCGGGCCGCCGAGGTCCCGGAGGAGCTGGCGGGCGACATCGTGCTGGTGGTCGGAGAGGCCTGCACCAACTGCGTCGAGCATGCCTATGCCGGGGAACCCGCCATGAAAATGCTGGTCGAGATGCGTGCCGACCACGGCGAGATCCGGGCGCGGATCGTCGACACCGGTCGTTGGAAACCCCCGGCGGCGAATCCGCGCACTGGCGGGCGTGGCCTGCCGCTGATGCGGGCGATGAGCAAGTCGATGGAAGTCGACCACGGCGTCGACGGCACCACGATCGAGGCCGTCTTCCGTTTGCCTGACCGATAGCGGGGTAAAAGATCGTTGTGACTCATGTGTCGGTAGCCGTGGAGCCTGTCCTGCCCGCGGCACACGGTCCCCTGTCGACGGCGGTGTGCCGCGCGTTGACGGCGCCGGCCGCGCGCGAGCAGTCCGGCCGGATCAGTGCTGCGGTAGGTGACTCCGACCCGTACGGCCTTGACCTGCAGCTGGCGCTGTACCTGTGCTACGAGCTGCACTACCGCGGTTTCGCGTCGGTGGACCCGGGTTGGGAGTGGAATCCCGCTCTGCTGGGTTTCCGGGCCGAATTGGAGCGGGTCTTTCTGGCCGGCGTGCGCCGCGACGTGGGACCCATCGGGCCCACCGACACGGCAGCCGCCGAGATGGACGCCCTGGCAATCGAACCCAAGAACGGCACGGGTCTGTCCTACTACCTGCGGGACAGCGGCACCTGGGAGCAGATGCGGGAGTACTTCGTCCACCGATCGCTGTACCACCTCAAAGAGGGCGACCCGCACGCCTTCGCCATTCCCCGGCTCACCGGTACCGCCAAGGCAGCCTTCGTCGCGGTGGAGTTCGACGAGTACGGAGCCGGCCGGGGTGCCCAGATGCACCAGCAGCTGTTCGCTGACCTACTGGAGGCGGCAGACCTGGATTCGACGTACCTGGGTTATCTGGATTCGGTGCCCGCGGAGGCATTGGCGGTGGTGAACCTGATGTCGATGTTCGGGTTGCACCGCAGGCTGCGGGGTGCGGCGGTCGGTCATTTCGCGGCGACCGAAATCACGTCGCCGCCGGGGTCACGACGGATGGTCGACGCCCTGCACCGCATGCAGGCGCCCGCGGCGTGCGTCGAGTTCTACCGTGAGCACGTGGAGGCGGACGCCGTGCACGAGCACGTGGTGCGCCTCGACGTGGTGGGAGATCTCGTTTCCCGCGAACCGCAGTTGGACTGCGATGTCGTGTTCGGCATCCGCGCCAATGCGGCCGTGGAGAACCGCCTGGCAGATGTCATCATGGCGTCCTGGCAGCGGGGGGAATCGTCGCTGCGGCGGCCGCTCAGCTAGTCAGGTTCTTGACTATGGTCGACCGGCATCTGCGATGGCTGGTATCGCACAGCGGATAGTCCTGGCTGCGCCGACAGGTACAGACCGCCACCATGAAGCGGTCCGATTCCACGACATTGCCGTCGGGCATCTCGATTCGCACCGGACCGGAGACCAGTACCGGACCGTTGGGAATCACCTGCACTCGCGTGGTGCTCATGGCTTGTCTGCTCGAATGACCACGATTTCTTCCTCCCGATGGCCCGGGCGGATGAGCCCCAGTTCCTCGAGCCATTCTGCTCGTGCCGTCAGCACCGGTCCAAACGGAATGAGTTGACTGGCAACGACGTCGGCGTCCAACCCGGTGGCACGCAGCTGGTCGATCGACTGCTGCACACCGGCCAGCGCCGAGTGCACCAGGAGCAGAGATCCGCCGTTGCACAACAACTTTGACGCCGTTTCGCACAGCGGGTCCAGTACTTGCCGACCGTCGGGGCCGGCGTTCCACGCCCACGACGGACCGGCTGCTGCGGGGATACGGTCGGTGTCGTCGAGCGGAGGGGCGGGCACATACGGCGGATTGGAGACCACCACGTCGAACGGGGCGCAATCCAACGCGTCGACCCACGAGCCTTGGCGCACATCGACATCGGCTCCGACGCAGGAAGCGTTGCTGCGTGAATAGCGCACGGCCTGCGGACAGATGTCGAAGGCGGTGATGCTGGCACAACCCATCTGTGCCGCCGAAATCGCGACGTAGCCCGATCCGGTACACAGGTCCAGCACCCGACGGCCCCGGATCAGACCCGTCCACCGCATGGTGTCCACGAGCAGGTGCGAGTCGTGCTGCGGCTGGTAAACCCGTTCGGCAATCGGAGTCGAATCCGAAGCTGGCAACGTGGCTGTCATGGCCAGATTAATGCCCGCAGACGATCGTGTTAAACCTGCTTTGCCAATGCCCGGTGCTATCGGGCGCGCGCCGGAGCCTGGGCAAGCTGCTTGATGACGGCTTTGCAGAACGCGTCGAGGTCCTTCGGTGAGCGACTGGTGATGATGTTTTTGTCCTCCACCACCTCTTCGTCGACCACCCGGGCACCCGCGTTGCGCAGATCGGTGCGGATGCTGCCATACGACGTCATCCGGCGGCCGGCAACCACGCCGGCTTCCACCAGCGTCCAGGGCCCGTGACAGATGGCGGCGACGGGCTTCCCGGAGTCGACGAAGTCCCGCACGAAGGTGACGGCATCTTTGTTGGCGCGTAACTTGTCAGGATTGACCGTGCCGCCGGGCAGAATGAGTCCGTCGTACTCGTCGACCGATGCGTCCGAAACCTTGCGGTCGACCTTGATTGTGCCCGCCGGCTCCAGATCGTGGTTGCGGGCCTCGATTTCACCGTCTTCCAGCGACAACAGGTAAGTCTGGGCTCCGGCCTCCTGCAGCGCCTGGCGGGGTTGCTCGAATTCGACCTTCTCCACCCCGTCGGCGGCCAGAAACGCGATCCGCTTGCCGTCCAATTCATTTGACATGGTTTCCACTCCTTTACGGGTTGAGGATCACCTTGGTGCAGCTGTCCTGCTTGTGCTTGAAGATCTCGTAACCATGCGACGCCTGGTCGAGTTGCAGGTGGTGACTGATGATGACGGTCGGGTCGATCTCGCCCTTGCGGATGCGTTCCAGCAACGGTCGCATATACCTGTGGACGTGGCACTGACCCGCCTTGATGGTCAACGATCGGTTCATGACCGCGCCGATGGGGAACTTGTCGATCAACCCGCCGTAGACGCCGACGATCGAGATCGTTCCGCCGTTGCGGCAACTCATGGCCGCCTCTCGAAGTGCGTGTGGCCGTTCGGTTTCCAGCCGCGCGGCCTGTTTCACCCGGTCATAGGCGTCGACCAGGGTCGATCCGTTGCGGGCCTCCGACCCGACGGCGTCGATGCAGTGGTCCGGTCCGCGGCCGGCCGTCATGTCCTGTAGCTCATCGAGTACCGACGTCTCAGCGAAGTTGAGCGTCGTGGCTCCCAATTTCTGCGCCAGTTCAAGCCGGTACGGGACCTGGTCTATGGCAATGACTTTCGAAGCACCCAGCAACAGGGCGCTGACCATGGCGAATAAACCCACCGGGCCGGCGCCCCATACGGCCACCACATCACCCGGCTGGATGTCGCACATCTCGGCGCCCATGTACCCGGTCGGCAGGATGTCGGAGAGGAAGAGCACCTGATCGTCGGTCAGATCGTCCTCGACCTTCAACGGGCCGACATCGGCGAACGGCACCCGCACGTATTCGGCTTGCCCACCGGCGAAACCGCCCATCATGTGGGAGTAGCCGAAGATACCTGCGGGCGAATGCCCCAGCAACTTCTCTGCCATCCCAGCATTGGGATTGGAGTTCTCGCATAGCGAGTACAGGTCGCGGCTGCACGCCGAACATGCCCCGCATGCGATCGGAAAGGGGACCACCACCCGGTCACCGACCGTGAGGTTGCCGACATTCTTTCCGATTTCGACGACTTCGCCCATGAATTCGTGTCCGAGCACGTCGCCGTGCTTGACGGTGGGGATGTATCCGTCGTAGAGGTGCAGGTCCGACCCGCAGATGGCGGTCGAGGTCACCCTAATGATGGCATCGCGGTCGTTGAGGATCTTCGGGTCCGGAACCGTTTGCACCTCAACGCTATTACGCCCGGCCCACACTGTTGCTTTCATGCTTGACTTCCTTGGTTGGCGGGTTGGGCGTTCTGCTGGTGCATCTGCTGGAAGGAGACTGTCCCGCCGGGCGATCCGTCCGAGCGCGTCACCTGGCCCGTTTCGATGATCTGTTTGAATCGACGGAGATCGTCGTTGACCTGCTGTTGAGGTGACTCACCGAGTAGCGCGGCCGCCGCCTTGGCCAGACCGCCACCCGGCAGTTGATAGCCGATGGTGACTCGGATTTCGGTGCCCCTGCCGGAGCCGTCGGGGGTGAAGTCAACACAGCCGCTGTTGTCAATTCCCGAGCCGGGCAACGACTGCCACGATATCCGCTTGCCGGGCACGTCGTCGACGATCCGCGCGTCCCATCGAATGGGTTGCCCCACCGGAGCGTTCGCGACCCAGTGGGAGCGGCCGTCGGCGTCGATGGTGACCGACTGCAGGTGATGCATGAAGCTGGGCAGGTTTTCCAAGTCCCGCCAATAGTTGTAAACCTCGTCGGGAGAACGCAGTACGGTAACAGCGGCGCGCAGCGATTCATGATGTTGTCCGCCCGCATGGCGCGGGCTTTGACCGCCGGTGGTACTCAGAGCGGCGTACAGATCGAGGCCGCCGATCACCGTGAGGGCGGCGAGGGCGATGCTGCCTCTGGTGCGGCGACCGGGCCCACGCCGGGCTACGCCGGCAGCCAGCACTGCGACGTCAAGTACGTCGCCGGCCACCCGCGTCCACACCAGCTTTTCGGAACCCAGCAAAAGCGCTGCGCCGTGGCCACATTCGCGAACACCCAGCGCCTGGATGATCTTCCGAGCCCGCGGTGTCTCGTCGACACCGGCGAGGTCTGCCACTTTGCTTGGTGCCAATATCTCCGACAAACCAAGCCCAAAACTGGCTACGCCAAGGCCTTTCACCAATGCCACGGTCCTGCTAGCGGACTCATTCATTACCAACACCCCTCGTTCAGACCCGGTAGCGGATCCGACCCGCTCGTGTTACGGCAGCCATACCCGGGCTCTGGCCAGCCAAACCTGCCTAGGTCGAGGCTGCGCGCAACGACTCCAGCAGTGGTTCGGCGGCTTCCTCGAGGAATTGCTGCTGTGTGTCGCCGCCGATTTGGATGAGCGCGACGTCGCTGAAACCGCCTTCCCAGAACGGCTTGACTGCTTCGACGATGGCGTCCAGGTCCGGGCCGCACGGAATGCTCTCGGCGACATCTTCGGGCCGGACGAATTGCGTCGCGCCGGCGAAACCCGCGGGTGTCGGCAGGTCGGCGTTGACGGCCCAGCCGCCGGCAAACCACCGGAACTGGTCGTGTGCGCGCTTGATGGCGGTGTCGCGATCGGGATCCCAGCAGATCGGGATCTGGCCGATCACCCGCCCGGCCCCGGGCCACCCGCCGCTCTGCCGCGCCACATGCCACGCGTCGACCAGTTCGCTGTCGGGCTGCACCGCCACCAAGTGGTCGGCGAGTTTGCCCAGCTTGTCGACGCCCCTGGCACCCGCGAGCGCTACCGCGATGCCGGGCAGCACGTCGGGCACATCCCACAATCGTGCCGAATCCACTTGGAAGTAGTCACCCTTCCAGTCGACCAAGTCCCCGCTGAACAATTCGCGGATGATCTTGATGGCTTCGCGCAGCATGTCCTGCCGTCGCTCGACGGTCGGCCAACCTTTGCCGACCACATGCTCGTTGAGGTTTTCACCGCTGCCCAGACCGAGGGTGAACCGCCCGTCGGCGAGGATCTGAACGGTGGCGGCTTGTTGCGCGACGATCGCCGGGTGATACCGCATCGTCGGGCAGGTCACGTACGAGTAGAGATCTACGTTTTCCGTCGCGTGTGCCACGGCGCCGAGCACCGCCCACGCATTGGGCGCATGGCCCTGGGTAGCAAGCCACGGTGAGAAATGGTCGCTGCATACTTCGAAGTCGAACCCACGTTGTTCGGCCGAAACGGCATCGCGCACAAGCTCTTTCGGACCGCATTGCTCTGTCATCAAGGTATAGCCGAACCGTGCCATACCTAAGCGGGTACCCCGGCCCACCGAGTGCAAACGGTGCC